>NZ_JBEOOX010000018.1:0-46243 GCF_040309565.1 Psychrobacter sp. 16-MNA-CIBAN-0192 | reverse complement strand
CATCTAATTTAGGTAATAATATGCTGTAGGCAAAAAAATAAGACCTTATTATGACACTTATTGTTGGAATTGACAGCGGCTCGCGTCCAAAACCTGGTGAGATTACTTTAGCGAATAAAGGGGTGTTGTTTTTAGATGAGCTGCCAGAATTTCAGCGTAGCGTATTGGAAGTTTTGCGGCAGCCATTAGAAGCTAAACAAATCACCATCAGCCGTGCCAATTCACAAATGACGTTTCCGGCTAACTTTCAGCTGGTTGCAGCGATGAATCCTTGTCCCTGCGGCTATGATGGCGACGGTTCAGGGCGCTGCCGCTGACAACTACAACACTAATCAATAATTATAAATATAAGTGATAAAAACAAACATAAATGATAATATCTAGAGTCCTCTAAACAAGAGTACAGGGATTCGATGTGAAGCTAATATTTAAGGATAATTATTTTAAAAAAGGTAGCCTTTATAGGTTAGAAGCAATTAGAAAAATTCGCAAAGACGATTTATTTAAGTTTCTTACAGTCAATTTTATACAATTACAAGATAGTCGCCAGTTAGGGGAATTTAAAAAGCTATCTGCAAAAAAAGATTATGACACTTACTTTGATTTTATGGGCTATGACCTCTTATCAAGATCGATTATTTTAGACATAGAAATCGAGTATCTATATATTTTATCATCAGGCTCCATTTGGAAGGCTACTAGTTCAAAAACTATCAAAAAAGTTTTTGAACCTAAGGAAGCTGAAACTATCGAATTAGGTGATGAAAGAGAAGACACTAGTTATAAAGAAATGATAAATAAGTTAGATGACTCTGCGCAGTTTAAATTTCTTAAGAACAACAATAATTTATCCTTACTATGCATACCTAACTCTACCTTCAAAGGCGAATCCGTCACGGTTCTAATACCCCATTCTGAAATTGTCAGACATTATTTTGCCGCCTCTAAATACTTTATTCGTCGTTTATTCAGTGAAGACTTAATTGCTGAATTAGCCACATTGATAGGAAATATAGAAGACAATAAAGATATATGTTCGATAAAATTAAATAGTAGGCATTTTCTTGATAGTGATGTTCCATTCTTAGCAAGAGGTTTACTGGACGATGTGGCAATGAGTGCAATGCGAGAAGTTCACAGTCATGCTTATAGGTACTTAAAAAAGTCAAAGATCGGTGGTTATTATGACAATGTTACTGAACTACCTTTAACAACGAACCTACCTTTTGTAGGTGGAGCAAAGCTTGAGGTCATAGGTCACTATGTAAGCAAAAAAAATAGTATTAATAAATATTTCCTAATCCGAAAAATACAGACATGTCATCATTCTTGGCCATTTAATAAATTAGAGATTATTAGTGCGGAGACTTTCCCAGATCGTGATAGGGAAGAATATGAGGTCAGAATACCAAAAGAACAAAGTTCAGTTGAGCAAGAGGACATAGAGTTGATGATTGATAGTCCTTCCAACGCAGAAGAGATTGAATTAAGAATTGACGTTCATCAAGAAGGACGCTTTCCGTTTCTCGATGAGTTACCAGTAAAGAAGAAACAAGAAAAAGGAAACAGTGAAGAGTTGATCTATAACGCTGTCGGCATTACCCAACTAGAGCAGATTCAAAAAAATCATGAAATAAATCAAGGATCTTCAGGAGAAGAGAACTACAGTCAAGGTAATACAATTAATCCTGTGCAGCTTGAAACTAGTAAAGATGCAACTGAAATTAAGTCATTTACCGATATTTCTATAACATTCAGTGAAATTGAGGTAGAACAAGACGACTGGCGAATTACAGCATTACCTACAAATAGAATAAATGCTGCTGAACCTTATGGCGAGTTCTCTTTTAGAGGAACCAAATGGTCTATGATTTCTTTTAGAGACAGAAAAGGGCTATTACTAAAAATAGAAAACATAGATGAGGTAGACGGTTTTACTGTGTATTGCTTAGATATTGAACCTAAGGAAGGTAGAACATATGGGTTATATCTATTTACTAGTCCTAAGTATTCATTGAGTATAAGTGAGACTGAGTTAGAAAAAATTATAAACAAAATTAGTAAAGACAAAGGCAAGGGAATTGGAAAAACCTTAAAATCCAAATTCGAAGTAGTCAATAGGTTGAATCATACTAGCGTTAATGAGTCTATCAAAGATAGAATCGTTAATAAAATATGTGCAATGGCTAAAAGCTTCTAATAATTTATAATAAGTATACAATTGTCTGTGAATATGAATAATGAGTAACTACATCACTGTATTTTTTATATTTCCTATGCTAGTAATCTCTATTGCAACACTCTGGCTCTGCTTTCAACCTAAGTGGTTGTGGTCTACTAACTATTTACCAAACAAGAACCACTGAGGTAAAGTATCATGCGGAGAATTGATGAAAGATTCTTGATGGCAGTAATGATATTTACTGTTGCGGCTTTAGTTGGATACTTTGTGCTTGATCTCATAGGAAGAAAACACATCTCTACTATGAACAGCAGTATTGTAGCCCTTGAGCAAGCGCCTTTAATTGTTATCAATACCATACAAGGGTATTGGTGGTTTGGATATCTAATGTTACTAGGTATGTTAATCCTAAAATGGTTGATTAAACGAGTTATGAGCTAATGAGTAAGCAAGAATTAAAAAACCTTCAAAATCAGCTATCAGACAAAATGAATAGAGAAGGGATAACAGTAGATTTTTATCATCATCATGAAACACTGAAACCTACGCTTGATGAAATTCAGCGAGCATGTGCAGAGCGTCAAAACGCAGCCAATGAAAAAGACTATGAATGGATGAAGTGGTTAATTGCTATTGCTGCTGGAGTATTCTCAGTCATAGTATCTCAAATTACAAGAATGCCATCAGTGTTCGATAGTCAATCGTTGCTCATACAAAGTAATCAACTAACTCTGTTTAAGATTGCTATTATTACTAATGCGTTAGGTATAATTTTTGGAGCTATTTACTTATATACTGATATAAGAAGTGAAAGAGACCTAGTTGATAAACTAAGTATTCAACGATTACACCTCCTCTTGAAGGGAACCAACAGATACGAGAATGTTATCCCCTCAGATAAGTTTCGTTTGTTCTTTTTCTGCAAAACAATCAGCCTTATCTGCTTTTTAGCTTCTATTGTAGCTTGGATGATCTTTATTTGGATTATGTAGTCTAATGCACGTATTTATCATTTCTTAAAGAATACTAATTTTTGGTGATTATATTCAAAAATAAAATTATACGAAGGCGATTTGAGGGCACTAAAATGGATTCTAAAGTTGTAATTGATCATTTGTGGAAGTATTTTACAATACATTCACAGCAAAGAATGATGCTATTTAACTTCTATATTGTAATATGCGGCGTTATTAGCTCTGCCATAGGATATAGTATTCAATCAACGAAAGATCTTATATCTTTAGAAGTTACTTTATGCATATTATTAACATTATTTAGTTTTTTGTTCCATAAATTAGATCAACGTACCTCTTTCTTAATTAAGCGAAGTGAAGAAGCCTTGGCTAGTTTTGAGAATCAATTTAACACCACTGGTATAAATTTGTTCAGTAATGATAATGATGATTTAAAAAATAGAAATACAGACAAAAAAATAAATAAAGTCTTTACTTATGGACAGATATTTAGAGGTGTTTTTATTACAATGAGTTCGCTAAGTATAATATTAGCAGCTTACTTATTATTTCAAAAGGTATAAGAAATGTCTGTAGAAAATGAGCACAAAAAACTTAGAAAAAAGGTTAGAGGAGTAATTGCAAACAACAACAACATTCCTGTGTTCGCAGGAAGAAACTCAAATACATTTTCTAAGGGTTTTAAACTACAGCGCTCAGTAAAGATTGAGCTATCTATCATAGATATTTTGGAAGAAGCTAGAGTCACACTTGATACGCATACTTATCAAAAATTTGTAGTGTGGACAAAAAAATCTGTAGGTTATCAGTTAAGTCGATATCCACGACCTTTTGGTATATTTAAGCACGATGAAAAAAAACTTGAAGATAGAAAACTCTTGAATATAAGCCTTTCAGTTAAAATGATAGACGCTAACAGAAAAATAATTGAAGAATTCATTACTCTAAAGAAAGAAGTATATAAGTATCTCTTAGAGAATAAAATAGATGAGTTATTACAACGCCTAAATTTTATGGATAAAATATGTGGCGAAAGTCTTTGGTCTATATCGCTCAGATTAACAATTTACCAACTGTATTTTGGTCTAGAAAAACAAAAACGCTATTTGAGTGAAATAAGAAGTAGATCTAGTTCGGGACTACTGCCTTTTATCATACATAGACTGAGTACTAAAAATGAACAAGGGACAGATATTAATAGATTTAGAGATTCTTTGGAAAAATACTTTAATGATAATGGTAATCTAATTGATTTAAGTTTAAGGAATTATTTATCTTATAAATTAAATTCCGAGACTATAAGTGAAAAACATAGCTTGAATGAAATATTACATTATGAAATGAAGTTCAATATTGTTGATCAATTCGAGACCATAAGTACTACACTTAGAAGAAATCTTATATCGAAAGAGCTATCTTTCTCAAACTTTTTGACCAAGCAAGATTTAGATACTGTTCAAGATCTAATAGTTAAAGACTATGACAAAAATATTCTACCTCAAATTTTTAGCCAAACTCTCAAGAAAAAAGGTTATATCAATAGAGATGAGATAAATATTCTAAATGAAATAAGTTTGCTTTTGCAAGATTTATTACTATTCAATAAAGAATATGAGTTGAGTTTAACTACTCTCAGCCTGTTATGTGATCTTTTATCAAGAAATGATAGTTTTTATTACTTGAAAAATTTTATTTTATTTTTTGAAACGTTTGATAAGAACTATATTTCTTTTATAGAAGATTATCAAGAATCTCAGGGCGATAAAGATTTTATCAATTATCTTCATGGTTCTGACGAAGTTAAATATTTATATCATCAGTTGTTTAATTCGAATAGTTCTATATTTTTGAATAAGCAGGTTGTCGATAATAGGTTTAATAACTTATTTAACTTGTTGAGTCTAAAAAATGATTTTATAAAAAATATAACCACCAAAAAAATTAATTTTTTGAGTAACTTTATTCTTAACGATGATTTCGAAGATAGTTTGATTACATTCATAATTGATGATCCTTTTAAAATAGCAAACAAATGCTTTGAATGCGGTAATAATTTGATACCTACATTAATCGTCCTACACAAGTATAATTCGATTTTGTTTTCAGATGATCTCCAAAGTGAAATATCGTACATCTTAAACACTCAACTTGAGCTGTTAAATATAAGCTTTCCTTCTCAAATTGATGTTTCGATTATAGACGCTACTAAAAAACAACTTGTCTATTTCTTTTCACAAGTATGTGTTTATAACATACTAGACAATTGTGATAGTTTTGAAAGCTCTAAAGATTTAAGTGAAGAGCGTAGACGGATATTAAGTAGTCTCATTAAAATAGATAATGAAAATTCAGAAGGCTATCATCAGGAAATACTTGAAATAACATCAGAGTTAAAAGTTAAATCTGGTTTAGAATACATAGATGGTAGCCGTATCCATGTTGATGAAGAAGCTCTAAGTAACTTAATACTTGATACATATCAAAGTAGTTTTACAAGGTATAAAAATCTTGTAGAAGCTGGTATTGGTGTTTCTGAAAACTTTGATAAAGTAATTGATGCCTTTATTAACAGTAAAGAAAATCTTGAGCTTCAGAATATCTTGAGCACTCCCAATAATGAAGCCGACAGTTTACTCTTAGAAATTGTTAATGATATAAAGGGTCTTTTTTTACATCACCCAAAATTTGGCTTAGATGGATTTTTGAGCTTAAGAATAAGACATAACTCTATAATTGGCTTTGTACGAGCAGCGCCTGACAAGTATCACTTAGTAACAAATCAACCTTCTAAAGGTGAAGCTTATAAACCAAACGAATTTTGGATGTCGAAAACACCTGAGTATTATCATGATGAAATAAATAGAGTGCTGAGGCAATTTACGAACGAACTTGATACTTACTTGGAAGATATAAAAAATAAGTATATTCAAATTAACAGTAATAAATATCCTGATGGTATTCTAAAACTTGAAATTGATAAAAACACTCTTACTATCTTACGAGCATTAATTCAAAATTATGATATGGAGGATTTTGTAACGACGTGCTTCAATCTATTTTGGAGTATTTTAGATCCTTCCTTAGGTAACCTTAGAACAAGATTTAAAAATGAGTTTTGCTTAGAAGTTTCAAGTATACATGATAGGTTATCTAGCAACCTTAAAAATATATTCTCACAATCAGACAAAAGATATTATGACATTATGAGCCGTCAAATAATTAACTCCAATAGATTATCATCTGAAAATCTAAGGAAAGCATCTGACTGGTTCTTTAAGTATAGACTAACATCTAAGCCACTTTTTAAAATAGAAAAGTGGCTAGAAATTGCTATAGAAGCAGCTATTGCAAGGCATTCTTCTACTCAAATAGAATGCAAAATTAGTGTTGAAAACGACGTAGAGCTATTGATTACAAACTTACTTTCATTAGCGGATATTATACAAATAATTATTGGTAATATTAATGATCATGTTCATATGGATATGGTTACTCTGGATATCAATGTTAAATTAGATCATAAAAATAAACTAATAAAATACAGCTTTAAGAATAAAATAACATATGAAATGGAAAAAGAAAATAAAACGATACTAAATGAAATTAGAGAAAATATAAAACAGCGTAAGTATTATGATAAATTAACATCTGAAGGTAATTCAGGTCTATACAAAATTGCTGCGATGGTTTTATATAAGGATACTGATGGGGATATAAGTTTTGGCTACGAGAATGATTACTTTATACTAAATTTACAACAACGATTCAATCCTAATAGTGGGTATACAGTATGAGAGTTCTAGTTGTAGAAGATGAATTATCCAAAAAAGAAAATATTATAAGTCTGATCGAAGAGAACTTCTCAGAATCTGTAATATCAGAAGCTCATTCAGTAAAGTCAGCCAAGAATTTGTTAAAAAGTAAAGAGTATTTTGACTGTATTATTCTTGATATGTCACTACCAACTTTCGATATTAGTAGAAATGAATTTGGTGGTAGACCGCAGGGGTTTGGAGGGAAAGAAGTTATTCGTCAGATTTTTAGAGATGGTAGATGTATTCCAATTGTTGTAGTAACTGCTTACGATTTTTTCAGTAACCTAGACGATTCTAATGAGAGCGTATCAGATATATCGTTAAGTGAGCTTACAAAGCAGTTAAATGATTACTCCTCAAAATTAGATATTAGCGTAATAAAATACAGTGGCCTAATAGACGATTGGAAAGAAAGATTAATAGTGTTCTTACAGGAAGTAAATGAAAATATTAATAGTTGATGATAATAGTGAAAAAACCCAGTCTATATTTAGTGTTATTTATCATAAATATAATGATAATGAGGTAAAGATTGATAATGTAATGACAGTACATCAAGCAAAAGAGAAATTAAGGAATAAAGAGGTATTATATGATTTAATGATATTAGATTTAAACCTACCATCAAATTTTGGTTTTGAACCAGATCTAGATTCGACATTAAAATTTATCAAAGAAATCAATGATCGAGATAATATTTATAATTTACCAAGAGTAAGTGTTGGACTTACTGCTTATGATAAATTAGAAGTTGTTGCTAGGCGGCAATTCCAAAAGTGTGCTTGGACAATTATCAAATATAGTGAAACTGAGGATTCTTGGAAACAAACATTGTCAGATATACTATCTTATACAGAAACTCATAATCCTATTAGCACAGTTGATGTCTGTATAATAACAGCTTTGCATGATCCAGAAGCTGTTGCGTTTATGGAATATGTGAAATGGAATTGGAGTCGACAAACACCTTTAGGCAATAGGCTTTTTGGGTATAAAGGATCCTTTATTGATAGAGAAGGGTATCATAGAGATGTCGTTCTACATTCTATTTCAGAGAAAGGAATGATACATACTTCTATAATCGCAACCAAATTGATCCAGCTTTTTAAACCAAAACTTATAGTAATGTCAGGTATCTGTGCAGGTGTAAGAGGTCAAAGTAGATATGGAGACATAGTTATTGCTCAGTTTTCTTGGAACTACAATGAAGGGAAGTTAGAAGGTGTTAATGGAACCACACGTTTTCATCCTTCACCTTTACAATCAAGTATCGGAAGAAAATTAGATCAAAAACTTCAGTTTTTTATCAATGATAATCAAGATAGTATAAATCAAATAAATGATGAATTTAGTGATAAAACTAAGGTGAATGAGAGTCTTAAAATCAGTAAGGGAGCAATAGCTACAGGAAGTGCTGTAATCGGCGATGAACATACTATTTTAGAAGCATACAATAGCAACAAAAGATTGAAAGGATTAGATATGGAGGTTGCAGCCTTCTATACTTCTTGTGAGTTAGCTGACTATAACGATTTAATTTTTTTTGCAGTTAAATCAGTATCTGATTTCGGTGATGATGATAAAAATGATGATTATCAAAGTTATGCTTCTTTTACTAGTGCCAAAGTCATTGAAAAATTCATAACCGAAGATCATGTATTTGATTAAAGTATCGTTATTAATCAAAATTGATAATGTTAATTTAACCTTAAGTCCAAGGTCTCTTGTAGCCAAAAAGAATAGTTAAGATGCGGAGAGTATATAAACCGTTTAGTGATCCCAAACTCTTTACATATTTTTATAAAGCTTATAGGCCAGTCTCTCATTATATAGTATGAAAATACAACACCAATTTTTCTTATAGTAATAGGTAGATGTTCAGGTTCTGAGTGACGTGATACTTTTATTCTACTTTCAATATATTCAGAATCGAAACTATATTCGTTGACAATATATTCAAACATATCTATCCCTTTTTTACTGCATAGAATGAACGACATGATCCGTCTGAGACCGTCATAGTATATGTGTGAATAGTTGAAAGTTAAGTTACCTATACTACCGTGCCCTTCAACTAACAACTTGAAGTGTTCTTTATTGGCTTCAAGTTCATAATGACTAGGCTTTATTCGTGGTGCTTCTCTTAAATCAAAAGAACACTGATTACACTTCAAGTAATCTAGTGGCTCGAAAGACATACTATCAGTCTTATTGTAGCGAACTAAGTCTATCGGGGAATTACAGTTGGTACAGCTATCTAAAAAGCATATGTCATGAATGTGGCAAGCTGTAAGAAACCCTAAGCGCCAATATGTTCTAAAGTAGGGCACTCTATCTGAAGCAATACACTCTGGACAGTACTGTAGACTGTTTTTCTGTCCTCTTTGATGAACACCGATCTGTAGTAACCACTTAACTTGTTTAGAATCGTTTAAATGAGGATAAAAGTGTTCGCATTTTGAAGATAGCAAGTTTCTTAGTAAGTCTTCTTCTTTTATTTCAATAGCATTCAGAAATGATTGAACACTTTTTTTAGAGAGCTGGACATCAATATCTGACTTCCAAATATCAGTATTTTGAAAAATTATAGTGGATAGCTGCGATGGCTTCATGTTGAAAAATAGTGCGTTACGGACCAACCAAGACCTTATAAGCTCATCCTTGCATATTGGAAGCAATTGCAGCTTATAAGATAGTTCTAGACCCTGATACTTTTTTTTCATCTTAGTTGGTTCAGCAGGTTACGTCTGCTTGAAGGAGGCAATAGTTTTAAAGATTCAAATGTATCCTGATTAATACAGGGTTGTTCATTCCTGATAGAAAATATAGCCAGCTGCCTTAATACTTGGAATGCTTCACCAATCAGGCCTTCACTTAAATAATAAATCTGATCAAGGTATGGTTTTTTATACAGGTAAGAAGCTTTTGGTAGAATTAAGCTTTGTTCGATAGATGCAATGAGTCGAGCAAAGTTTTTCTTATCGGCAGATGTATTTATTTTCCAGCGTTGTAGTACTTCTACTTGAAAGCGGTTAGCCAATTGAGTATCAACTTGTATCGCATGAAAAGCATCTTCAATACCAGCACCTACGATTGGGATCTGAAGCGTATTGCTCAAATCTTTTATCGCATTAAGAAAGTTTCGTTGAGAGTTATATGAACCTGCAATAACATGCTGAATTTCATCAATAATTAGCATCCTTGTTTTTCGCTTTTTTAGGACTCTGATAACTCTTTCTCTTTTGACGCCAGTACTCTCATTTTTTACATATGGAGTGCAAAGTTCTTGTAGTAAGCGAATATAGAAGCTATTTTCATCAGGCTTTGAAGGCGCTGAAACCATGACAACAGGTTCCAATATCAGTGCTGTATCTTCATCAATATCGACTTGATAACGCTTCATAAAGTGCTTCAGTATTTTGGTCTTACCATTGTTAGAGTCGCCTATAACTAATAAGTTGGGCATTCTGTCTGTTTTCGGATAGCACATTAGATCTTCTAGAGATTCAAGTATTTCTTTAGCTCTTGGATAACCAATCCATCTATCTGTATTTGCATAGAGAATTTTTTGATCGTTTGGAGCATCTATTAAGCTTCGCGCTTTATCAGATAAGTGTTCCATTTGTTATTCCTCTACGTCATCAAACGGTTGAATGTCGAAATCTATGTCATCGGCTTCGACTAAGTAAGACTCTTCAATAATCTTTGTTCTCTCAGCTATCTGAGGAATAGATTCTCTTGCTCTGACAGACTCCTTTTGCTTCAAGCGTCTCGTTTTTTTAGTTTCCTTTGATGCGTTCTCAACTATTCTTGCCATTTTTATTCTAGCTTCGAAAATATCATCTTCATTAAATTGCTTTAATGAATCAGCATCTGCCAGTTTTCTCTTAATCTCTTTTAGTTCCCATAAGGATATGGCTGGTCTACTAGAATTTCTGTAAGGTACAGTGATATAAGCATTCATATCTGGATCATAGAAAAATACTGAGCTTAGGTCTCTTGGATCGTATTTAATAGTGAACTTCTTTGAGTTTTTACGTGTCTTGTCGGGTTGACGTATCCATTTTCTTAAAAGGTCATGGTAGTAAAGAACACCGAATAGCTGTATGCCGTATTTTTGAACACTCCTTTCCTCATGAGGCAAAAAATCAATTTTAAGTTGTAATTCGTTTTCTATCTTAGGAGGTAAGCCTCTACCTAAAGTAGTATCGTTACCTAAAATGCCTTCCTTATATTTTTCAAAAGGTGTCATCCCAAGTTCAGAATGGTCAGTATGGTGATAAACATTCACTACAAGTTCAGTAAACCAAGTTTCAAGCTCAAATAGCGTTAAGACTGCTTTTTTCTCAGAATCATATTCTCCTTTGTCTACGATGTTTGATTTTGTGGTTCCTGGTAAAGTATGTATACCTGTATCGTTAAACGTTTTGAAGAGTCTTTCAATATGACCACCGTATCTTGGTGTTCCTACTGGTCTTTTAGTTAGATTGATGTGGTATTTCTCACAAGCTCTTTTTAAAGCCTTAGCGTGAAACTCTTTGCCGTTATCAGTGTGGATAGTGTCTATGAGACCATATACAGGCCATTGAGCATCTATTTTGTGATCAGCTAGCCACTTCTTCTTATCCAAGACAGAATGAGTAATACAACAGCCTGTCAGCAAGATATTTGGCTTCTCTAATGAAATATAGAATCCAGTTACCATTCTACTAAAAACATCAATTGCTAATGTAATCGTTGGCCTACCTATAGCGAGACGATTGACATCATCAACAATTATGAGATCAAGAGGGGTATGGTCAATTTGTACAATTTCTAGTGGCTTTATTACTTCTGGAAATTTGCCTATAACAGGACGGTAAGACTCTTTGCCATTTTTACCAAGTCTCGTAGATCCTATTTCAGCAGCTGTAAGCTGAGATATTCTATATCTTAAAGTATTAATATGTGGAGTAACTAATGAAGTGCCGTTCAATTTATTGTACTGATAAATTTGAATTTCTAGATTTCTAAAAACGTCTGAAACCTTTAATTTATCTGTCGATAAATATTGAGTTATGCAGGACTGTATAATCTTCTCAACTTCAGGTTCAAAACGTCCTTTATCCACGCGCTTTTTTCTTAATAAGCTTGTAGGATCACCATTGCTTGCTTTGTACTTCTGCAATTGCCTATATAAAGTGGGTTCAGATATTTCTAGTTCCTCAGCAGACTTTTTGATCTCGTCACGTCTATCCTCATAATCTGATTGAAGGATAGTATTGAACAGACCAGCCTTATTATGTATTTCAACCCATTCATCGTCTGGAATATTCATCAGCTCAATAGATGGTATTACATCCAACCTACCTTCATCAATAGGGCTTGAAGACAGCTCAGAAATATGAAACTTATCAGTTTTACCAGTAAAGCTACTACGAACACAAACATGCTCCATGTCTAAAATAGCTGTTATTCTATAGCGAGAATTACCATTGAACACTTCCTCGCCTATATTTAATTTGACTGCTTGCATTTGGCTACATCCATATAGGTAATTTCATTGTCAAAGGACGAGTTAGGTCAGCCTTTATTATCTGATTAGACAAGGCGTACCATAAAGTATTTAAGAATTCAGCACGAGTTTCCAAGTTACTAGAACAAATTCTGATAACGTCTTCAGGAGTTGTTTCATGAAACCTTGAAATAACTTTTTTAAGCATCTCAAGTTGATATTGCTCAAAACTTCTATGTCTATAAGGAAGGAGGAAGGTGGCGTTCTTTAAAAGGGGTGTTCTAATCTCTTTTTCTGACCAAATCTTAAACCGTGTATTCTCTTCGTCAGCCAATTCTTTGATAGCCGCTTTGAACTTAGGTTTCAATATATCCCAATCTTTCTTGATATCTTCTCTAAACTTAACCTCAATATAAAGCTTCTTTCCATTGCTATGCTCGACGAAAATGTCGGGTGTATACTTTCTATTTTTTTTATCATGAAAGTAATTAAAGCTTCTTGGCTGAGATAGGTAGCTTGCTATAGACGGATTGAATTCAATTAGTATTAAAGCGTCACGTTCTAGACTTGATTCAAACCCAGAATACAGTCCATCGTTACTACCATGAATAAATCCTGTCAGAGTTCTATGATTTCGAGGGATGATTCGTGCTGGAGAATTATCGTTTAATATTGTACTTTTAGTAATCGTCATCAAATTATCATCTATTTTTGTTTAACTTTACCTGCTATCTCCTTCATATTATCAATTAAAATTGTAGTTGTCAGCCGCTGTCGTCCGGAGCAAATCAAACGCTATCAGGATAAGCTATCGGGACCATTACTTGATCGCATTGACCTACACATTACCGTACCCGCGTTACCGATTGCTGATTTGCAGAATAGCACGGCTGGAGAAAGCTCAGAACAAGTACGCCTACGGGTCGATGCTGCCCATAAACGCCAATTAGAACGCCAACAGAAAGTAAATAATGAGCTTAGCCCAAGCGAGCTTGATACATATATTCAGTTGGGCGAAGGTGAAAAACAACTCTTGCAGTTAGCACAACAGCGCCTAAATTTATCAGCGCGTGGCTATCATCGCGTGTTACGGGTGGCGCGTACGATAGCCGACTTGGCGGACAACGAGCATATTAATAGTGCTCATGTGTCGGAGGCGTTAAGCTACCGTAGTAAATAATAGTGATATGAAAAATGGCACTTAGTTTATGGTGTCAGTCTTCTCTTTAAATAACCACGTTAATAATTCAGCAAAGCTATCAAATACCTGATTTGGCTGACTGTCGCGAATATCTTTACCATAGTTATAACCGTAAGATAAGCCAACCGTCTCTATTCCAGCGTTTTTACCGGCTAAGATATCATTGATAGAATCGCCAATCATTAATGCAGAGTTAGGCTCAACATTAAGGGTGTCACAGACATGCAGTAATGGCGCGGCATCGGGTTTTTTCTGCGGTAAACTGTCACCGCCCAATACTATGTCGAACAATGAAGACCAGCCCATTCCTGCTAAAATATGCGGCACAAAGCGTATGGGTTTATTGGTCACCAAGGCTAAGGTAAATCCCGCGTCTTTTAACTGCTTTAAGCCTGAGTCAACGTCCGGGTAGGCAACCGTTTTACTGGTGTCATGCGCGCCATAAGCGTCAAAGAATAGTTGCTCAGCTGCTTCCACATCGGCTAATGCTAAATTGTCGTTAACCTCAACGCTGCCCGATAAAGCCCGCTCGACTAATTTTCTTGCACCATTACCCACCCATTTTTCAATTGTTTGCAGCGGATACGTAGGCATATCCAGTTGGCTTAGCATAATATTAGTAGCGTCTGCCAAGTCAGGAACACTGTCAATCAGCGTGCCATCAAAGTCGAAAATTAACAGTTGCTTATCGATTGCTTGATTAGTCATCATTTACGCTCATTTTTCGGATTAGTCATTATTGTTTACTAGCATTCTTGCTATTATTTGCTAGACTTTTTTAGCTATCTTAACGTTATTTATCTTGATAACGCTTGCGGTGTGCGTCTTTCAGCTTAATATAATCGGGGTTTTCTCGGCACATATCCCATTTTTGTTTAAAGATGCGCGCGGATTCTGCTTTGATAGGGTCTTCCTCTTGACGTGGTAACTCCTCGCGTCCATGCGCACCACTTTGCCCCTTTTTATCGTCCGGAACCGCCCCTTTGTACTTTTTGCCGCCTTTATGATTGGCATAACGGCGGGCACGGGTAAATCCCATTTGAATGAACTTACGCGCCATATCCGCACCAACGAAATCATCAGCGGCTAGATAATCTAAAAACATCTGATAAATGGTCTCGCTGCTCTCAAGGGCAATATCTGGGGTAGCAAAGCGCCAATGCGGAAGTATTTCAGACTTATATGGCTCAACCAAGAGCACGCCTTGCTCACCGCGTCCTACCCGATACAATTCAGGATGAGCACGCAGGTCTAGATTTTTATAATCCAAATCGTAATCGAACTCTTTCATTATCTTACCTATCGGCTGTCCATAGATAGCCTTAGTATAAAGAGCCTACACTATTTAAATGTAGCACAGATATGTTATAAATCAGTGAAAGTAGTCATTAGAAAGTGAGGATTAATAGAAGCTAGCCATTACTGCAGGCATAAAAAAAGCCCCAAACACGAAGGTCTGGGGCTTTTTTTATGCTTATTTAAAAGCAAAATAAGAGTAACGAATGGTGGCTCGAGGCAGGTTCGAACTGCCGACACACGGATTTTCAATCCGTTGCTCTACCGACTGAGCTATCGAGCCATGTCGTTGAGGCGCTATTAAACTAAATATCCGCGTTGCTGTCAAGATGTTTTGGCATTATTTATTAAAATAAATCAAAAAAAGCCTATGAAGCCACATTTTTACCCTGATATGTTTGAATTAAAGGGTATTGCTCATAGATTACGCTTTAACTTGTAGCAGCCCATAATCCGTCATGATACGATGAATGTCACTATCAACCGGTGCAAATTGACGTACGCCTTTTCTGACTTCGATATCATAAACTTGCTTGATAAACTTGGCTTCAATACCGCGATTGCGATTCTCTGGGTGTACGGTTAAATATTGCAGGCGCTTGGTATCGGTTTGATCATCATCAAAACAGGCAACCGCAGCGATAGGCTTATCATTAAACATACCAACATATAGCCACTGTCCACGTTTAAACCCTTGCGCAATGATTTGTAATACTTCTGTCCCATCCGGCTGACTATTATCAGCATCATACAAGGCTTGCAGACGCTCAGCTAATTCATGCTCGCGGGTAGGCTTTTGAATGAGTGGCGCATCTAAATTATTGATAGCAATGGCTTCTAGTGGCATAGTCAGTTCCTATAAAATGGTCTGTAACAGCGTATCATCAGCATAAACCAATGATTGATAAAACTGAATATGCTATTTTAGCAGAATAGCGCCAATTTGCGTATGGTTTGCATCTTGGTCATGGCAGTCCTGCAGCGGGTTTGCTATGATAAGGATAACTCATATTTAGTCTGCCTTTATCCTACCGTTTTACGCTAGGAGAAGGTGGGCTGTAGCTCGTTGATAATCGATATTTAATTACTATTAATTCTTATTAACTTTATTTCTTACTCACTAATTTATATTACTACTTATTAATGTTTTATGGTTCTCGCATGGAGAACACGATGGGCTGATTGACAGCCCTATTTAATGGATTGCTTTTATACTTATATAGGATAGCTATGACCGCCAATACTACTGGACAATCTTCAGATCAAAGTCAAAACCAAGCAACCTTGACCTCATCAAATAATAATCTACATGGTCGTCCTGCACGCGTTGCAACAGTAACGCGCAATACGGCAGAAACCCAAGTGACTTGTACGGTCAATCTAGATGGCACGGGTCAGGGCACTGTCGATACTGGCGTACCATTTTTAGATCATATGATTGACCAAATTAAGCGTCATGGTTTGTTTGATTTAGAAATAAAATGCACGGGCGATACTTTTATTGATGATCACCATAGTGTGGAAGATACGGGCATTACTTTGGGTCAAGCATTTAACAAAGCGCTCGGTGATAAAAAGGGCATCCGTCGTTATGGGCATTTTTATGCGCCACTCGATGAGTCATTAACGCGTGCGGTGGTCGATTTATCCGGTCGTCCAGGCTTACATATGGAGATTCCATTTACCCGTTCGCATGTGGGCACCTTTGATGTGGATTTATTCAGTGAGTTTTTCTACGGTTTTGTGAATCATTCGTGGATGACGGTGCATTTGGACAATTTAAAAGGCAAAAATAGCCATCATCAAATCGAATCGACTTTTAAAGCCTTTGCCCGCGCCCTACGTATGGCTTGCGAATATGATGAGCGTGCGCTAAATACTTTGCCATCGACCAAAGAGGCGTTTTAGATGAGTCGTGCTACAAAAATTGCATTATTAGATTATGGCATGGGTAACTTGCACTCAGCCAGCAAAGCGCTGTCAGCCGTTGGCGCAGAAGTGTCTATTACTAATGACCCCAAAGTCGTGGCAGCAGCGGATAAGATTTTTTTTCCCGGGGTTGGGGCAATGCGTGACTGTATCGCTGGCATGCAGGAATCTGGCATTGATGAGGTCATTCGTCATGCCATCTTTAATAAGCCAGTGATGGCAATCTGTGTCGGTATGCAGGCGTTATTTGAGCGATCTGCTGAAAATGGCGGTACGCCATGTCTCGGCGTTTTAGAAGGCTCAGTACCCGCCTTTAATCCGACGTGGACAGATGAGCAAGATGCTACGATTAAAGTGCCGCATATGGGCTGGAATACCATTAGTGAGATGGATTTTAGCCATCCACTATGGCAAGGTATTGAGGACAATGCGCACTTTTATTTTGTGCACAGCTACTACTGTGAGCCAGTTGATAAGGCGCAAATCGCTGCCGTTTGTGATTATGGTCAGCCGTTTTGTGCCAGTATTTTGCAAGATAATCTCTTTGCCACCCAGTTTCACCCTGAAAAAAGCCATACCGCAGGTTTGCAGTTGTTAAAGAATTTTGTAGATTGGAAGATTTAGATAAGAGAATTGAGATAAGCAAGTTAGCAACACGGTTTAATATAATGAATTAAAAAATGGGGTGGGTTTGCGTTAGCAGGGCTCACCCTTTTTATTCTTAATGCTAACATTATCATGCACTTTTATATTTGGAAAAAATCAGTGGATTTTCAAAATTTTAAACTAGGCATTATGGCTGTTACTGGACTTGAAAAAGATGCCCTACATATTTATTTTGGCATCAGTATTTATTTGTTCAGTTTATTTTTATTTCGCCCTATTTTCAGAAAGTACAGTATCCGCGCCTTTATAGCATTAATAATGGTGACTGGCTTTGCTTTGTTGGGCGAGTATCTGGACAATCGCTCTACCATTAGCGAGCTGGGCGTGTTGGGGATCAGTAGCACCCAGCGCGGCAACAGTATTCACGATTTGCTTAATACCTGTTTTTGGCCGTATGTACTCTACGCATTAACTAAGTGGACGAATATTTTTCAGCCCGTGACTAAGCCGACAGGATTGCTAAAGTAAACCGTTAAAGTAAGCAATGAAAATAAGCTGCTGAAGTCAGTTATAATCCGCTTCACTCGTTATTAGCAATGAAGTGGATTCAGCCATCAATCAGTTATTTTCCATCATAAATCGCGCGTACCACTTCTCCAATCACCTTAATGCCATCAATCAATGTTTGTTCATCAGCGGCAATGCTCATACGAATACATTCATGTGCATGCGGATACTGGGTCACATCGACACCGGGGAAGAAATGTTGGCTTGGCACAATCAGCGTACCTTTTTTCTTTAAAACTTCATACAGCTCGTCGGTGGTAATCGGTAAATCTTTAAACCATAGCCACAAGAAAATAGCACCTTCAGGCTTATGAATCATCATTGGGTAATCACCCATTGCCTCTTTTAGTAGACGTACCGCTAAAGTGGCTTGCTGCTGATAAAACGGCTTAATCTCATTGTCAGATAACTGCTTGATACGGTCGTCTTGTAGCAATGGCGTGGCAATGGCGGCACCAAAGCGAGTAGGGGATAAGTTGACCACCGCATTTAGCGCACTCACAGCGGCAATCACTTCAGGCGCTGCAACGATGATACCCGTACGCACACCAGGTAAGCCGATTTTGGACAAGCTAAAGCACAAAATCGTATTGTCATCCCACGTTAAGTGCGCGTCGGAGTAGATGATATTGGGGAACGGCATGCCATAAGCGTTATCAATAATCAGTGGCACATCATAGCGCTTGGCGATATCGCTCAACCGGCTCATTTCTTCATCGGTCAGCACGTTGCCAGTAGGATTTGTCGGGCGTGAGCAGCAAATTGCGCCAATACGCCCTTCAATCAGCGCAGGCAGATTTTCTAACGCTTCAAAGTCCACGCGATATTTAAAAAATCCTTCTTCACCATCGTGGGTAACCGTATCAATATGCGGCAAGACGGCAGCAAAATGCTGACCTTCGACATGCACATCGCTATAGCCAATATATTCAGGTGCTAAGGGCAACAAAATAGACTTGTCTACGGTTTGGCTATCGTTATTGGCACTCGCATCGTTAAATGCGCCACCGAACAGATTAAATAAATAGAAAAAGGCGTTTTGTGAGCCATTGGTCAAGGCGATATTATCAGCGCTTAAGTTCCAATCATAATGACGGTTAAAAAAACCAACTAACGCGTCAATAAAAGCGGCATCGCCTTGCGGATTAGAGTAGTTACCGATGCTGGTTAGGGCGGTACTATTCAGCTCATTGGTGTTATTAGCGTCATCGTTACCTAATGCTCGATACGTCTCTAGAAAAACCTCATTGACGGCATCAATACGAGCAGGATTGCCACCGCCCAGCATATTAATCGGCTGATCACTTTTTAGTGCATCGCCTAGATCATCCATCAGCTGCGAGATGCCAGTTGGCTGCGTAAATTTTTGCCCAAATTTTGAGAAATTCATAGCGTTACCGTGAGGTTAGTTGTTTGATAAAGTGGCGCTATTATAGCAAATGAGGGATGTCTTGAATGAAAAAACGCTCTCTAAATAAATAGCTGGCGTTTTTGTTTGAGGGGCTTGGAGCTAATCCTGCTTTACAATTGTAGTTGGCAGTCTGCGGCGCACAGCACCTAGGCACGTTGCCTCGACACTACTCATGTGCAAGGTGCTGTAAGCACCTCAGCCCACTAAGCTACCGCTTCAATAATAGCTAAAAAGCCTCGTCGTGGCAAAGTTTATTGTCACGAAAGTTATACCTCGATTTTGAATAGGTAGATAAAGTAGTCTGTACATCTAAACAGGCTCTATAAATTAATAATTGTTTGTACGATCATCCTAAATTTACCAAATTAATTTTTGCTAGCTATCTTTGTAATTTTCTTTGTGAAACTCCACTAGAGTCTTCTTTTTTACTCAGCATTAACTTTATACACATAATATAACGAGCATCTCGAACAGAGTAGTTATTATTTTTAGAGTTTCTATTCAATAGTGGCTTTTCACCTCTAGAAAGGGTAGCTAATATAGCTCCAATACCCATATTTGTATTGGCTATAGTCTCGGGAAATTCTTCACGAATTAGCCTTTCAACATCATTTGAGTCAAACTGATGTTGCATTATCTTAGCTATACAGAAGATAACTTGGTTTCTCCTCGCTACAGTAGTTTCCCGGCTATTCAGATGTTCTTCAATAACCTGATAAGTTTGTCTAAAACTCTCAATTAACCAGTTAAAATCGGTATTTTCAATTAACTTTGTTTCATAAATTCCATCATTATCTTGAATTGCATACGCTAAATGTTCACCATATTCATGTACTCTTTGAGCTATACCCAGTGTCACACTGTATATATGAGTGGTTAGTTTCATTAAGTCTGGTCCCAATATATCAATCTCTAAGAGCTCAAACCCTTTCTTAATTAGGTGATAAACTTGCTGAAAATCAAGGCTTTCAACTTTTCTAGCTTCTGTAATTCGATTGGCAACGGACTCAAGATTTTTAGTTGCTCTATAATAATGTAGTACGTCATTAGGAACGCCAACTATCAATAAATTAACATTGTTTTCTGAATAAGCGCTATCATCTAAAAGAATAATAATATTGGCTAACTCATCCATTAGCTCTGCTGAATCAAAGATAGATTCTAGGTTATCTAACACAATAATTTTTTTCTGAGAGTGAAGAGAGTTGAAGTGCTTAAACGCTCGAAGTAAAGGCTCTTCCTGAGATAGTTCATATTTAGCTGAGTGGTTCAACGCTCCTTTTGCGAAAACGGCATTAACTTCAGCTTTCTTATCTTCATCGTAACCCAGCTTCTGAGCAGTTCCAGGGGGGATAATAGACTCATAAATAACTTCAGTTATGGAGTTTCTTCTAGAGGCATTTGCACAATTGACAACTACATAAGGAATATTGTTTTCATCTAGAACCTTTTTATATAACCAAGATTTTCCATTACCACTCTCACCAAAAACTAATGTGTGAGTATTTCTTTTTACAGACCTTAATAGAGATTTCTCAAGTTCTGGCCTATGAATGTACATATTCAAATTTACATTACTATTACGTGGTGTGAATACGTCAGTCACTTCCAACTTAGTTGTCATATATCATATCCCTACAATTATTTTGAGTGAAATTTATAATAAGTTTGACAAATATGAGAAATATATTTTTGATAGACAATAACAAAATATTTTATTATTTCTTTTACAGTAATATTAGCTGAATCCTCAAATCATCGCCCGTACCCGTTCCATAATGCCGCGCCCAATCACCAAGCGCACATAAACAATGGCAATCGCCAACAGTAAGCCAACTAACGCCGCGCCACCAATCAGCAAATTAAACCACGGCATACTAAATTGTAAATCAAACCAATACGTAATGGCGACCCATGCGCCAACACTCGCCACCACTACGGCAAACCCTGCTGCGCTGATGCCTAATAGCCCAAGCTCTAGCATATTGAGCACGTATAAATCACGCTTTTGCATACCCAATAATCGGAACGACGCACTTTCCTGCATCCGGTCTTGCGAGGTGGATAATAGCGAGCTGATTAACACCATGATGCCGGTCAATAATGCCAATAACGTAAAGATATAAACCAAGCGGCTCATTTGGCTGACTAAATCTTGTACTTGCTTGGCAATGACGTTGCCATCAATGGTCGTGACCGCAGGAAAGCGCCGTACCAAATTACCTTGAAGCTGTGGAATGTTTTCAGCTGGCACGTGGGCAGTGGCAAATTGTATTTGCGGCGCAGCGGATAACACCGACGGCTCAAATAGAAAGTAAAAGTACGGACTAGGACCTTTCTCAAAACGCGAGCGGATACTGGTAATTTGCCCGACAATCTCAATACCTTGAATATTAAAACGCACCTGATCGCCCATGCCCACATTGAGCATACCTGCGGCAGTATCTAATATCGACATTGGCGCAATTTTTTGATTGGATGGTAAGTTTTGTTGATTCTGGGAAGGTTGATTGGTAATAGGCGCATACAGTTTATTTTTTTGCACGGCATCAGTAATGAATTCTGTCTCCATCACCTTATCCGCATAACTTAAATTAAAAACGCGAGTTGGGTCATCAAAGCCTTCAGCCGGTTGGATATCCTTTGCAGCGACATCGTTTGCGGTCACAACACGCGCGCGAATCACTGGATAGTAGCTGACAGGCGCACCAATGATGGTATCAATCGCCTCATGCTGATCACTTTGGATATCGAGCAGGAATATATTGGGCGCATCTTCAGGATACGCATTAATAAATTGCTCATTAATACTGTGATTGATAATGCTGATAAGGGTCAGGACAGCAACCGATAGCGACAAGGTGACAAAAAACAGCGCGGACTGATTGCCTTTACGCGCTAGATTGTGAATAGCGATACGTTGCATCCAACCTATTTTTGTATAAGTGGCAACGCGTGCCAGCAACCAAAGCCAACCACGTGCCAGTGCCCAAAATAGGGCGATAAATATCACTAAGCCGATTAATAATTGCGCTGCTAGTTTCCATGAGCCCACCTCATAGGTAAAGAAGCCATATAACCCTGTAAAGACCAGCACATACCATAGTCCATACCTTAGTAACGGCAAGCGCTGATACCAAGATTGCCCTTGAGATTGTTGGCTGCTGCCTTGATTGAGTAAGGTTGCAGGCTTGGTCGTACTGAGTGGGCTGAGTCCACGTTGGGTGATTAATAACGTCAATACTAATGCCAGTACCGTGGTTTTAATAATGCTTAACGGCTCGATAGCAAGACCAATATCCGCAGGCAAGATAGCGGTCAGATAAGGCTGGCTTAGCTTTAAAAAACCAATACTGAGCACGGTTGCAGCAATGCAGGCAAGGATAGCAGTGCTGATAAATAAGCGATAATAACTGCCTTTAATCGCCCCAAGCGGTTCGCCTAATGCCATACGAATGGCATTGCTGGCTTGTTGTCTGGTGACAAAAGCAGTAATCACCCCATACATGGCGACTGCCGATAATAGTAAGACAGCAATGACCAACAGCTTTAAAAACATCAACACATTATCAGAGATACGTGACACGGCGGTATCTGCGGTTTCAGCATCGGAGAGTTCAATATCGGGATAATTGGTTAAAATTTTGATCAACTGCTCGCGCTGGCTTGCTATCACCTCCGGCGTACCCGCCAGCTCAATACGATAGTTAACCCGACTACGCTGACCGACAAGGTTAGTGGCATCCAGTGCATCTTGGGTCATGAGTATACGACCACCAAAGCCAAAAGCGGTTAATGGACGATCGGGTTCTTTTGTGAGCACATCGGCAATGGTAAATTGTCCCTCACCAATACTGATACGTTCGCCCACTTTAGCCTCTAAGCCGTTGAGCACTTCAGGCGCAACCACTACACTATCTTTGGTTAATTGTTGCCATAAAGGTTTACCAGATGCGAGTTCCGCTTCGCCATATAACGGATAAGCAGGAGACACGCCTTTGACTTGTGCCAGTAGCGTTTGCTTTGCCGTCACCACCATTGCGCTAAATTGATAATCGTATACCGTTTGCGTGTTTTTTAGCGTTTGTACTTGCTGTAAAACATCCGCTGGCCAGTCTTGCTTGCTGTTCAATATTAAGTCGCCACCAACCAGCGCCCGCTGATTGTCCTCGATATAGCTATCGACCGATTGTTGTATCGAATCAAGGGTCAGATAAGTAGCAAGCGATAACGTTAGGGTCAATAAGAATAATATGGGATATACCCAGCGTCGCCACCACGCGCGGCTTAGTGACTGCGTGCCAAGCGTGCCTCCTAATAGCTGGCGAAGCATACCACCAGCATACTCGGTTTCTTGAGCCATGTTCTTAGCCGTGTCATTATCATTATTGTGCTGTGGATGCTTCATGATGTCACAACCCGACCGTCGTGCATGGTAATCACTCGGTCTGCCATATCGGCAAGGGCAGGGTCATGGGTTACGACCACCAAAGCAGAGCCCACTTGTTGTCTTAAATCTAATAATAACTGCATGACTTGTGCGGCATTTTGCTCGTCTAAATTACCTGTCGGCTCATCGGCAAACACAATCTTGGGCTGCGATACCAATGCCCGTGCTACAGCAGTGCGTTGCTGCTCACCGCCTGATAATTGATTGGGTAAACTGTTGCGCCGATGCCCAAGCCCAACGGCATCAATTAATTCATCCACCCGTGCTTTATTCGGACGTCGGGCAATATCAAGTGGGAATGCAATATTTTCAGCAACGGTCAAGGTAGGTAATAAATGAAAAGATTGAAACACAAAGCCCATATCGCGCTGCCGAATGACCGCCAGTGCATCTTCATCAAGATTGCTCAATACTTGACCAGACAATTCAACTGACCCACTATCAGGATAATCTAGCGCCGCTAATAACCCTAGCAAGGTAGATTTACCGGAGCCTGACTTACCCATAATAACCACGAACTCGCCTGCATTGACGTGAATGTTAACGTCTTTAATAATAGATAGCGTCTGCTCACCGACGTGCACAGTTTTGGTTAATTGCGTGCCCATAAGTAAGACGTTAGGCAGCGCATCAGGTAGCGCGTTTTGTTTCAGGTTTGCAGGCGTGTCTGTTAATGAAGTCATTGTGGGCTCTTATTTGCTGGGATTTATGTTTTTTTATTTCTGACTCTGACTCTGTGCTGGTGTGTTGTTACTCGTATTGTCAGCACGTAATTTTTCGAGCGTTTTTTCAAGCTCAGGTTTTAATATCGGCAGGATATTATCATTCACCACAATGGTATAACCTTCAGCGGTTGGGTGAATGGCATCCGCTTGGTTTAGCTTCGGGTCTCCGCCCACGCCTGCTAAAAAGAAGGGAATAAGCGGCACATTCATATCTTTGGCAATACGAGGATACATCGTGGCAAACGCTTGCACATACTCAGAACCAAGATTGTCATAAATCTGCATACCGCCTAAAATGACGGTACTGCCATTATCTTGTAGTTGCTTAACGGCTTTACGAATATTGGCGTCAACCGTCCCCACCTCAATACCGCGAATGGCATCATTTGCGCCGATGGTTAATATGGTGATATTAGGTTTGGTTTGTGCTACCCAATCCAAGCGATTAACTAATCCGGTACTGGTTTCACCGCTTAAACCTGAGTTAATGACTTTGACGTTTTTATAACCAAGATTTTGTAAGCTCGCTTCTAACTGGGCAGGATAATTGGCATCATTTGCCACGCCCAAGCCTTCGGTTAAGGAATCGCCTAATGCTAATATCGTTAGTGATTGCTCATTAGCTTGTTGCCCGTTTTGTGTAGAGGTGTTGGTTGTGGTCGCATTTTGTGTTTGCGAAGACGTAACAGAGTCATCAGGGGTGGTCACAGACTCTGATTTTTTTTGACAGCCGCTAAAGGTTATTAATATTGTTAACATAGCAACGCCCAAAGACAATGAGCGATATGGATATGCTGACGGCTGTTTGTTTAATGCTAAAAATACCTTTTTTATATTTTTCATAGTCTGTCTCATCACCCTGTTATCCCAATATCATCCGTTTAGTGTAGCAAATAAAAAGGCAGGTTCTGTATTCAACAGTGTCTAATTGTGAATACTTAACCTGCCTATTTTTTGAATAACCATTTTATTAAAGATTTTAATGAATGATTATTATCATTCTTAAGCTTTTTTACCATCAACCATAATGGGACGACTGACAAGCCACGCAATACCGACGTTAATAATCATAAAAATGAGCATTAAAAATAAAGGTAAATCCCAGTTATCGGTCGCCTCATGTAGCCAACCGGTACCCAGTGGACCAAAAAAGGCGATGATATAGCCTACAAATTGCGCCATACCGGACAACTCGCTCGCCTGATTGGTAGTATAAGTGCGCATCGAAAACAGCATCATACTTAACGTAAAAATAGCCGAACAACCTGCCCCCATCAACCCTGCCCATAGCCATGCTAAGTCAGTAGACAGATAGCTGAGACCAACTATCCCAATCACGTTTAAAATTGCGGCAAACACGGCAAGCGCTTGGATAGGGCGACCACGATTAATCAGCCAGGTTAGACTTAAAATCGCGACTGGTGCCATAAACTGGAATACCGAACCCATCTGTCCTGCACTGACGGCGCTCATACCTTTGCTGACTAAGATAGACGGTAAAAAACTAGCAACCGTATAATAAAGTAAGGATTGTAGACCCAAAAATATCCCTATTTGCCAGCCTAAACCGGTACGCCACATGGAGATATCGGACGTGCCCGTGGGCAGGACGGCTTGGCTATCCGCAGAAGAACCCAAGCGCATGCGCAAAAACACCCAAATAGCAACGGCTAAAAATCCTAAAATTGACCAGCCACCAAGCGACCATTGCCAGCCCACCTTTTCAGAGAGCGGTAGCACCACGCCTGCCACTATTCCCGCCGTCACCGTCATGGTCAAACTAAACAGACCAGTGACTAGTGGAATATTCTTAGGTGTGCGCATTTTAATGACCGGTGCCGCCAGTGTATTGGCAAAACCAATGGCGAGGGTCAGGATAATAGTACCGGTTAAAAACCCCGTCCATGTCGGTATGACGGCACGGATAATCATACCCATCGTCAGCAGCACAATCATCACAATCAAAGTATTTTCAATACCAAAACGCTTACCAATGCTTGGTGAGATAAGCGCGCCCACGGCAAAGGTCAGCATGGGTATGGCACCCAACCAACCGATTTGGGTTTGCGTAATATTGAGCGCATCTTGTACCACCGGCGCAATAGAACCCAGCGCCACAATGGGCGCGCGCATATTAGTGCCCAGCAGAACCATGGCACAAAGTACCAACCAAAAAGTGAATTTGCAAGAAGGGGGGTTAATCAATTTACGTTTATTCGAGCGTGGCTCAGATTGCAACTTAGAGGGGGTAGACATAGCAGCACGACTATTAAAATAAGAAAAAGGACACGTCATTAAAAAGTACCGGTTGCCCGCCACTTATAAAATAACACCAAAAAAAATCCACTAAAAAGGTAACTGACAGTAAAGCCAGCAAGAGAAAAGGTTTTGCAGAATGCAAGTATGATAGGGTGATTACGGGGTAATTATTGTGAGTTAACTGCTGGTAAGTTGCCATATATCAGCAAAAAATACGGGATAATCTATTACTTAAAATATTATTAATTAGCATAACAATAGAGAGGCACAGCATCCTAACAAAGGACACGCAAAACGCTATAAAAATAGTGTCAAGTACCTTGATTCATATTTAACACTATTATAAGAGCAGATAAGCATACATTACTACCAGCGTATGGTAACAAGTCCTCTAAAACCAATAATAGTTGGTTTTATTGTGGCGTAAAAAACATCCAAATATTACAAAGCTGGCTTGCCAAGAGTTGCCGCCTTTAGCGCATTTTCTTGCTGCTCAGCGACGATAGCATCACATTTATTAGGGTCATCGCCGCAATATGAGCATTTTTCTTCGCCCATTAATTTGGCAACACCGCCACATGAGCCTCTAAGCGGCTTTTTTTTGACCATATAACCGATACCCATAAAGATAAAAAACAATAAAAAGACGCTAAAGGTAACGGCAAATATCGGAAGTAATTGACTGAGCATAAGGGAACCTCGCGTTTAAAAATGGGGTCAATGGTGACGATAATTTATCATGTTAAAAGTCATATTAATAATAATGACAACAGCGATAATAACAATCGCAACAAGTTTTGACTGACTGTTATTATAGCAAAAATCGATCATGTTCGTTCATCTATAGCGAGCATGCTTATGGTAATGTATTGATATGCTAATGATTTTGCGTAACCAATGAATCCTTTAAGGCTTTTTATCAGCGCGTAATTGCTGCATGGCAGGGGTTTCTACCACTTGCCAATCTTCCAGCTTATCGGCAGCCCCTGATTTGCTCTCATCAGCCAGTATGACAAATAGCGCGGCAATATTGTGCGTTTTGGCAGTGGCAAGCGCTTTAGGATAAGGCATTGCGGTTAATGCGGTTGCCCACGCATCCGCTAATGCGACGGAGTCTGCTGCGACCGTCACGGATGGTGCCCCGCCAGCGATAGGCTCGCCTGTGGTGGGGTCAATAGTGTGGCTATAGCGCTTGCCAGCAAAGACAACTGAATTGCGATAATTGCCTGACGTGGCTAAATGCATTTGGTTACCATTATTCATCGGTTGGCGAATGGCGGCGATGGTTTGGCGCTTACTGACGGTACTGCCTTCAATGGGCGCATCAATGGCGATTTGCCACGGTTGTTGCTGCGCGCTGACTCCTGAGGTGGATACTTCACCGCCAATCTCAACCATATAATTGCGAATTTGATATTTATTCTTGAGCACATCGGCAATCACATCGACGCCATAACCCTTTGCCACAGCGGAGAAATCTAAAGCAACGCCATCTTTGGTCTTTTGAATACTGGTGTCGTTATGAATAATGCTCTCAAAATCGACCAAGGCACGCGCTTGGGCAATCTCGGCAGCACTCGGCGGACTTTGCAGGCGCTCAACGGTCATGGTACTGCCAAATCCCCATGTCTCTATTAATGGCAATACTGTGGGGTCAAATGCACCGCCTGATTGCTCATAAACTTGTTTTGACACTGTTAATACATGGCTAAAATCGGCATCAATAGTAAATGGCGTGTCTTTCGCCAAACGATTAAATGTAGAGATGGTTGAATTCTCTTGATAAGTCGACATGCTGTCATTGATTTCTTTTAAGCGCGCATCGACTGCTGCTTGAATCGCCGCTTCATCCGCGCCTTTAGGCAATTGATAGCTGATATGGTAACTGGTGCCCATGGTCTCACCCGTCAGATAATTATAATCAGGCGGCTGCTGGCAAGCGGTTAAGGTGGCTACGCTAACGGTAGCAAGTGTCAGTATCTTTAGCGAACTAGTAAGGTTTTTAAACGGATGAGCGCTAGTGGTTATAGTGGCTATAGTGGCTGTGACGCCATAAGTTTGATTTTTTATTGCTGTCATTGTAAGTATCCGCGCGTAAAAAATGGATGAAAAAAAGAGCGCCACAGTTGACGCTCTTTTTATACAGTCGGTAATGACCGTCAAAGGACAAATAAGCAGGGGTTCTTAACCAGCCAATTAGCCACTGAATTAGCCACCAAAGTCATCAAGCATGATGTTTTCATCTTCCACACCCAAGCTATGGAGCATGTCGATAACCGCCGCATTCATCATCGGTGGCCCGCACATGTAGTACTCACAATCTTCTGGATTTGGATGGTCTTTGAGATATTCTTCTAACAACACGTTATGGATAAATCCGGTATAACCTGTCCAGTTATCTTCAGGTAATGGGTCAGATAACGCCACATGCCACTGAAAATTTGCAAAGTTGGCTTCTAGCTGATCATAATCTTCAACGTAGAACATCTCGCGGATAGAGCGTGCACCGTACCAAAAGCTGATTTTACGATCAGAATTCAGACGTTTAAGCTGGTCAAAAATATGCGAGCGCATCGGTGCCATACCAGCGCCGCCACCAACAAAGATCATTTCCGCTTCAGTTTTCTTCGCAAAGAATTCCCCGTAAGGACCGGCTACCGTGACCTTATCACCAGGCACTAAACTAAATACCCAAGAGGACATTTTGCCGGGCGGAATATTATCCGGACCGCGCGGCGGTGGACTGGCAATACGGATATTAAACTTAATTAAGCCTTTTTCATCTGGATAGTTCGCCATTGAATAAGCACGAATTACTGGCTCATCTACTTTTGAGACATACTTGAAAATGCCAAACTTATCCCAGTCTTCACGGTACTCTTCGTCAATCACAAAGTCTTTATAATGCACTTCATGCGGTGGCGCTTCTAACTGTACATAACCACCAGCGCGGAAATTAACCTCTTCACCTTCTGGAATTTTGAGCACCAGCTCTTTAATAAAGGTGGCGACGTTATCGTTAGAGATAACTTCACATTCCCATTTTTGCACATCAAAAAACTCAGGGTCAATCTCAATTTTCATGTCTTGCTTGACGGCTACCTGACAGGCAAGACGCATATGATTGCGAATTTCACCTTGGGTAAAGTAGCCGGTTTCGGTGGGCAAAATAGAACCACCGCCTTCAATAACACGGCAGCGACACTGCGCGCACGTACCACCGCCACCACAGGCAGAAGACAGAAAAATGCCTTCGCTTGCCAGTGTCTGTAGCAGTTTGCCACCTGCAGGTGTCACCACGTCATTATCGGGATTATCATTGATATGAATGGTCACATCGCCTGAACTGACCAATCGTGAGCGCGCTGCCAAAATAATGGCAACGAGACCCATGATGATCAAGGTAAACATAGCAACGCCACCAATCGCCGTAGCATAATCCATGATAGGTATCCTTAATCTATGGAGTAGGGGAGCGAAGAAACATCTGCGTGCCTCCTCGATATCCCTACCGAATAAATGAATTAAATAGGTCAAAGCGCTAAATAAGCTTTAAGCTTAGCGGTTTAAATGGACATACCGCCAAACGACATAAAGCCAAGTGACATAAGACCAACCGTGATAAAGGTAATCCCCAAACCGCGCAGTGGCGCTGGAATGTCTGAGTATTTGAGCTTTTCACGGATACCTGCCAACGCGGTAATCGCCAGTGCCCAACCAAAGCCTGCACCAACACCATATACCACAGACTCACCAAAATTATAGTCACGTTCGACCATAAACAGTACGCCACCTAAAATGGCACAGTTCACAGTAATCAGTGGTAAAAACACCCCAAGGGCATTATATAAACTGGGCACAAACTTATCTAAGAACATCTCTAAAATCTGTACCGTAGCTGCAATCAAGCCTATATAACTGAGCAGACCCAAAAAGCTTAAGTCGATATCAGGAAATCCTGCCCACGCCAGCGCCCCATCTTTTAGGATAAACTGAAACAGTAAGTTGTTGAGCGGTACGGTAATTGCCATCACGACAACGACTGCTACCCCAAGACCGATAGCGGTTGAGACTTTTTTCGATACCGCCAAAAAGGTACACATGCCTAAGAAGTAGGCAAGCGCCATATTCTCGATAAAGACCGAGGTTATAAATAAACTGACATAATGTCCCATTAGTGACCGCCCCCTTGTGCCATGCCTTTAGACTGCGGCTTCATTACATACTCAGCATCTTCTACCTGCTCTGGCTTCCATATACGGATAATGACGATAAACAGGGCAATGATAAAGAATGCTGACGGTGGTAATAATAAAAGACCGTTTGGAACATACCAGCCGCCATCAGTGACCGGTTGCAACAGAGTAATGCCAAACCAGCTGCCTGAACCTAGTATTTCACGAATGGTTGCCACAAATAATAAGACGGCAGAGTAGCCCAAACCGTTACCAATACCATCTAAAAAGCTGGGTACGGGTGGGTTACTCATTGCAAAGGCTTCAGCGCGACCCATCACGATACAGTTGGTGATAATCAATCCGACGAATACCGACAAGCCTTTACTCACATCATAAGCGACCGCTTTTAATATCTGATCGACCAAGATAACTAAGGAAGCAATAATCGTCATTTGCACAATAATACGGATACTTGATGGGATTTGCTTACGAATGATAGAGATAAAAAAGCTTGAAAACGCGGTAACCAAGGTTAACGCCACACTCATGACCAAGGCGTTAGCAACACTGGTTGTGACCGCTAGTGCCGAACAGATACCTAAGATTTGCAAACCAATCGGATTGTTGTCAAAAATAGGCGTGACTAAGATACTTTTGGTGTCAGCCATGTTATGCCTCCTTGCCGTGAGCAGTGGTTACAGGGGGTACAAGCGTAGTAGCGTTAGCTGGCGTTTGAGCATCTGTTTGACGCAAATGATCAAGATACGGCTTATAGCCTTGCTCGCCCAACCAAAACTGAATCATGTTACTCACACCGCGACTGGTCAATGTTGCACCACTAATGCCATCAACCCAGTTGTCTTTAGGATTACCAGCTTTGGTCACACCGGTAGCAACTGCGCCATTTTCATCGTAAGATTGAATACCAGTCCACATGGCGCGCCATTTTGGCTCCTCAATACGAGCGCCTAGACCTGGCGTTTCTTTATGGTCATAAAAGCTGATACCTTTGATGGTATTCATATCGCTGCCGATGGTTAAGAATCCATACATGGTGCCCCACAGACCGTAGCCTTGGATTGGTAACACCACCATTTCAGGATTGCCACTGGCATCATTTTTGACATAGACTTTGGCATATTTAGGTTTACGACCAATACTCGCAGGGTCATTGTCACCCAAATCTTCGCTTAGTGCCTTATTTTTATTGGCTTGACTGGCGTCATAAGCATTGCGATCAGGAATGCCTACTTTGGTTAAGGCATCATCATCTAAATAAGTGCCGTTATTTAACTCAACAATTTCAACATCGAAGTCTTTAAAACGCTCCGCGACATCATCATTGGTGTCGGTAGCTGGATCGAACATACCCGCGGCAACCAAAATATTTTTATTACGGTCTAAGCTTGCATTTGTAATTTGCGTGGGCTTTAGACCGACTGCCGCAACCGATACCAATACCGAACACACCAAACATAGCGTTAACGCCACGATGATGGTTTTCATATTGTTGCTTTTAGGCTTGAGATTACTTTTGGGCTTGGACATGACGTACCCTCCGTGCCGTTTGGCGTTTGATATTGGCTTGCGTGACAAAATAGTCAAACAATGGGGCAAATAAGTTGGCAAACAAAATGGCAAGCATGATGCCTTCTGGGAATGCCGGGTTGACTACGCGAATCAATACCGTCATAAAGCCAATCAAAATACCATAAGCCCAGCGTCCTTTATTGGTATGCGCCGCTGACACAGGATCAGTCGCCATAAACACGGCACCAAAAGCAAAGCCACCGATGACCAGATGCCAATGAAACGGCAGGTTCATCATCAGATTGTCAGCAGAGCCAATCATATTAAACACTAATGAGGTGGCAACCAAGCCGACCACACAGCCGAGCATAATGCGCCATGACGCAATACGGGTCCATAATAGAACCGCTGCACCCATTAAAATTGCTAAAGTTGAAACTTCACCAATACTCCCTTGCATGTTGCCAAAGAACGCATCGCTCCACGTAATCGCTTGACCATAAGCATCAACGAACTTATCTGGAGTCACGCCAAGCGCGGCAAGACCCAACGGGGTTGCGCCTGAGAAACCATCAACTGCCGTCCATACCGAGTCACCTGACATATAAGCCGGATACGCAAAGTATAAAAACGCCCGACCAGATAGGGCAGGGTTTAAGAAGTTTTTACCAGTACCGCCGAACACTTCTTTAGCAACGACCACACCGAAGATGATACCTAATGCCACTTGCCATAATGGGATATCCGGTGGCAAGCACAGTGCGTATAGCACTGAGGTGACAAAGAAGCCTTCATTGACTTCATGACCACGCACCACCGCAAAGATAATTTCACAAAGAATACCGACCACAAAGGTGACCAAATAGATGGGTAAAAATTGCATCGCACCATAAACAAAGCATGCCCAAATACTCTCAGGGTTATAGCCAACCATACTGGTAATCATCGTACGCCAGCCATCGGGCTGTAGACCCAACTGATCAATAGCCATTAAGGCTTGGTGACCCACGTTATACATACCCCAAAGCATCGCTGGGAACGTACACATCCACACGGTAATCATAATGCGTTTTAAATCGATACCATCACGCACGTGCGAGGACGCATAAGTGGTTGAGCCCGGTTGACGCAAAAACGTATCAAACATCTCAAAGAGAGCATAATATTTTTCGTGTTTGCCACCCTTGGTAAAAGACGGCTCCATACGATCGAACATATTGTGTAAAAATTTCATCGTGGTTAGCCCTCCAGCTCAATGCGTGTTAAGTTATCACGCAAAATATCGCCGAATTCATATTTGCCAGGAGATACGAAGGTGCATAATGCTAAATCTTCTTCGTCTAATTCAAGCACGCCCAAATCTACAGCGCTGATAATGTCTTCAATAATCAAGGCACGTAGTAATTGCGTTGGCAGATAATCTTGCGGCATTACTTCTTCATAGACACCAATTGGTACCATTGCACGCGGTGAGCCATTACTTGAGGTGGTAAAATTATATTTTTTGCCACCAAAAAACTGCGAGATATAAATGGGCAGTTTAGAGAAACGATTGGCACCAGGCGTAAAGAAGTGGAACGCTGGGCGCTCACGACCTTCTGCTAACACGCTGATTTGATTATGAAAGCGCCCAAGATATGCTGTGTTGCCAAATACTTGACGACCTGACAATACCGAGCCTGAAATCACACGATTCTCACCAGCTGCCAGCTGATCTTTGGTCAACGCATTGATATCAGCACCGCGTTCAGTTGCAACCAGATGCGGATTCTTGACCGCAGGACCTGCAAGGCTGAGCAGACGGTGCGTATATAGGCGACCTGTGGTAAACAATTTACCAATCGCAATCACATCTTGATAACCAATCGTCCACACGCTCACGCCGCGCATGATAGGGTGCAAAAAGTGAATGTGCGTGCCAGCAAGACCCGCTGGATGCTTTCCTGCAAAGCTGTGATATTCAGTGACATTGTTCGCTGCCGTTTTTGCAACTGGCGTCAACTGACTATTGCCATGATGACAGACAAAGGTCTTTGGACTTAGGGTTGACAATACGGCTAGACCGTCATTGAATGCGGTAATCTGCTCATTAATCAGCAGCATCGGGTCAAACGCTAATGGATTGGTATCCATCGCGGTGACAAAGATGGCATGCGGACGTGCGCCGATATCGGGGGAGCGGCTGTAGGGACGAGTACGAAATGCCGTCCATTCACCAGAAGCCAGCAGTTGGGTTTCAACGATCTCAGAGTCTAAGTCAGCAAGTTGCTGGGAGTCATAGCGTTGAAAGTCTATCTCTTCGCCATTGGGGTCAACCGCAATCACAAGACTTTCAAACACACGACGCTCGCCACGTTTAATAGCGATGACTTTACCAGCAGCAGGGGCAGTATAAATCACGCCAACACGTTTTTTATCTTCAAAAACGGGCTGACCTTTTGCTACGATGTCGCCTTCTTTGACGTTCATTGTGGGCTTCATGCCCACATAATCATAGCCAATCATTGCCACATGTGCGGGTCTGTGCTCAGATATCTCGCGGGACGGTTCACCGGTAATGGGCAAATCCAAACCTTTTTTGATGGTAATCATAAGCGAAAACTTAGTCCATAGTCTAAAACGATACCAGACGTCCTGTACGATACATCGGCAATAATGCGCATCAGACATTCTCAAAGCACCCAATCAGTATTTGCCTATAACTATAAAGCCAATCCTGATTAAGTATTTTGTACCAACAATGCTAAGACATTACTGCTTAAGAGTATTAACGCTGACCTTAGACTCCTTAACAACACGTTAAAATCTTATGCGAATTACCAAAGGTGCGCCCGGCTACCAAGGTGCATGATAATATCGGCAGTGGCTACAATAAGAAAATAAACGCCCGCATAACGCCATCACCACACACGTGTATGACCGCAAAATCTAGGCAAAAAACAACTTATTGTAACTGACGATATTATTGCCATACTTTTTATCAAAACTTTAAAAATTGTACTTGTTATGTTCTAGTATTAGTCTGCGGCAGATTTATTATCATTGTTAAACAATGACATAACACCAACGACGACTCATCTTTATCTAGAAACAAATACAAATTTACCTAGGATTATACGCTAAATTGCCCTAAAATTGCCAGTTAGTAATGGGTTTTATCTCATTATAGGAGAGTTGTTACCCTGCAAAAGAGAGCCCTAATAAGGTATTATCAAGGTATACTCTTATCTTTATGATTGTGAAACTTATCTTTACTACCAACTATTTTCCTCTCGCTAACGGCACGGGTTGGTGCTCGAAAGGGAGTCGATAAAAAGTAACGATAAGTCTTGGCTAGAAATCTAGGCTATAACACGGTTTGATCAAACTATGCTTAGGATGAGCGTCATGTGCCTGCTAATACTGGCATCCGCTTGTTACCCATTTCTTTTAAAGCCTGCTTTAACAGTCGCTATTAATAACAGTCATTATTAGTCTTTATTTTTCAATCTAATGGTTGTTCGATTTAACGGTATTACCTCTCAATTATTCTAACCTCATATCTTCTATAAGGAGTGCTGTATGTGTGCTGCGCCTGTGATTATTCCTGCTATTGATTTAAAAGACGGTAAATGTGTGCGTCTCAAACAAGGACGGATGGAGGATGACACCGTATTCTCTGACGACCCCGTTGCGATGGCAGCACGCTGGGTAAAAGAGGGCGCGCGCCGACTGCATCTGGTCGATTTAAATGGGGCATTTGATGGGGTGCCAGTACATAAGAGTGTGGTGAATGACATTGCCAAAGCCTTCCCGAAGTTGCCTATCCAACTGGGTGGCGGTGTACGCAATTTGCATACCATTGAACAATATATTACTGCTGGCTTGACCTATATTATTATCGGAACTAAAGCCGTTGAAGACCCAGAATTTGTAGCACAGGCTTGCCGTGAGTTTGCAGGACATATTATTGTCGGTATTGATGCCAAAGATGGCTTGGTTGCCACCCATGGTTGGGCAAATGTCACTGACACCAAGGCGACTGAGCTGGCAAAACGCTTTGCTGATGTGGGCGTCTCATCGATTGTCTATACCGATATTAACCGTGATGGCATGATGCAAGGCGTCAATGTTGAGCAAACCGTCAATCTTGCCCGCGAAGGTGGTATTCCCGTTATTGCATCGGGTGGCGTTACGGATATGCAAGATATCAAATTGTTAAAGCCGTATGGTGATTGCTTAGAGGGTATCATTACTGGTCGAGCTATTTATGAAGGCACCTTAGATTTGGGTGAGGCACAAAACTATTTAGACCGTAAATAATGACTCAATAACCGACAATAAAGGATGCTTATGGCAGCTGATGACCACTCATTAAAAAGCAGGTTTATGCAGGTTTGGGCTCAGCTGCTCCTGCTGTTAGGTATTGTTTGTCTATCTCCTGCTTACGCGGTTGATGCTGATGTAATTGAGAATGTATCAAACACACCAGTCGTAACAGTACCAGCCAAAAATAGCGAGACCGACAGCGCTAAAACCCCTATTCAAAATCGTATTTTATCAACGTTACCACTTCCAGACCCGTCAACTTCTCCAGCCATTACTAGTGAAAGCACTAATAATGCACAAATTGAAACCAGCCCAACCCCATTAAAAGACAACGACATTAGTCAGCGTATTAGTGGTATTTTCTCTGAAGTTGATGGGTTACATGCCGTCAATGTCAGTGTGACCCAAGGTGTGGTCACGTTAACGGGTGAGACGCCCAATGAGAAAAAAGCCCAGCAAGCGATTAATTTAACCAACCGCTTAACTGATGTGGTCACGGTAGAAGATCGCATCAATCGTACCTTGGATGTACAAGACAATGTCACCACGGTCTATCAAGGACTCAAAAACCAAGCCAGAACCCTGATTAAAGCCTTACCATTATTGCTAGTAGGCATCGTCATCTTTGTCATAGTGGCTTGGTTTGGTAGCTGGTTATCCAAACGCCAAAAAATGTGGCAACGCATTACGCCTAATCCGTTTGTCGCTGAATTAATAGCGCAAACGAGCAAAGTTATTTTTATTATTATCGGCTTGATATTGGCGCTGAGCTTAATCGGTGCGGAGACTATCTTGGGTACTTTGCTGGGCGGTGCTGGGGTCATTGGTATTGCTGTCGGTTTTGCAGTAAAAGACACCATCGAAAATTATATTGCCTCACTCATGCTCAGCCTTCGCCAGCCTTTTCGCGCCCGTGATCATATCTTGATCAATGGTAAAGAAGGCATTGTCATGCGTCTTACCTCGCGCGCAACTATTTTAATGACCCTTGATGGCAATCAGCTGCGTATTCCCAACGCGGAAGTCTTTAAAAGTACCATTTTAAATTATACTAAAAATCCTGAGCGGCGATTTAGCTTTGAGCTTGGCGTTGATGCCAATGACGATCCGCTGGCTGCCATTAAAGTTGGTATTGATGTAATACGCGACATAGATTTTGTTCTGGATAAGCCCAAAGCCATCGCTACGATTAAAGCAGTTGGCGATTCCAATATTGTTCTTGAGTTTAAAGTTTGGGTCAATCAATTAGATACTGACTTTTATAAAGCACGTAGTATTGCCATTCGTGAAGCCAAACACGCGCTAGAAAATGCCGGCTTTAGCTTACCAGAACCCATTTATCGGTTGCGCTTCGATGAAGGGTTAGAGAAATTGTTGGAGACATTACCACAGCGCCATGAACAATCTGTAAAAGACACTAGCAGTCGGTTTCCCTCTACAACTGCGCTGCGTAAAAAGAATATAGAAATAAACTCAATGACCTCAGAACCAGTAGAGAAAAAACAAGCCAAAATACGGGCTAAGCAGATTTTGCAAGGCGAGGATTGCGATGATATCTTAAATGCGCGTCCCGATGAAAAACTGATGGAAAAGGTCGAGCAAGAAATCGCTGAGCATTCTAACGAAACGGATTTATTAAATAATGACAGTCCACAAGAATAGTTGCTTATAACCAGAGTTAGCGAACAAAAAAGTAAAAATTATGCCAATAATTATAAAGCTGGCATAAAATAGGCATGAAAAGTGCAACATCGTATATATCTAAAACATTGTTATATATACGAGACATGATTTATGCAGTTAAAACCTTTCATTATTCTTATTTTACTGGCGATGGTTTTGCTATTAGGCTTTAATATTATTAATGGCAATCGCCATGAAAATAATAGAGCAGTGACGGTAAGTACCGACACACTAGCGGATACTAATATCGTTAATTCCAGTACTGCCGATAGCAAGATTGACAGTAGCGCAACTGATATCAATAATCAGCCGTTAGCCGAACAGCCTAAAGCTATCATGGATAAAGCCACCACTCAACTAGATAGCGCTCAGCAAATAGAGAACGAACGTTTACAGCAAATGGGTGACGCGCAATAGTTATTCAGAATATTGAGAGCGTATAACAAGCACATAAAAATAGCAGCTTTAATCTTTATCCATTCTTGAGCAAACCCAGTTATTTATATAAAAAAAGGCTAACGATAACGTTAGCCTTTTTTTATTGCATGAGCTGAGTGCTTTTATTCTTTTTTGCTTTTACCACTGCTACGGCGCGGTTTCTTTTTAGCAGGCGCTGATTCAGCTGGTTTCGCATGCGTTTGATTCATCTGACTGGCTTGCAGCTTTTCTTGCAAATCAAAATCAATTTGCAGCAAGTCCATATTGACGCCAGCTACTTTAACGCGCACCGAATCACCAAGACCGAATAATGTGCCTTTGTCTTTACCGATAAGCTGTTGTTGCTTTTCATCATAAACAAAGAAGTCATTGCCGACATTGGAGATATGTACCAGACCATCGATATATAAGTCTTTTAACGTCACAAATAAGCCAAAGCTGGTGACTGTAGTCACCACACCATCAAACTCTTCGCCAACATGGTCTTTCATATAGTGACATTTGAGCCATGATTCTACAAAGCGTGATGCCTTTTCAGCGCGGCGCTCGGTATCAGACGTCTGCGTGCCAGCCCCTTCAAGAGAAAACTCCATCACAGGTTGCGGGCTATTGGTCACTTTAGCTTTAATAGCACGATGCAGCATCAAGTCAGGATAGCGGCGAATCGGTGAGGTAAAGTGGCTGTATTCATCATAAGCCAAGCCAAAGTGCCCGATGTTATCAGGAGAATAGTTCGCCTGCATCATAGAGCGCAATAACATACTATGCACACTAATCGCATCAGGGCGATCTTTAGTGGCTTCAATCAGACGCTGATAATCTGCTTGCGTTGGGCTCTCTTCTGGGAAACTGATACCAAAGTTTTTCGCATATTCATGAATACGCAGCGATTTTTCACTGTCCGGCTTATCATGGTTACGATATAAGACGGGTAGCTCATTTTCCAAGGCAAAGTTTGCTGCACACGTATTGGCAAGTAGCATACATTCTTCAATCAGCTTATGAGCATCGCCACGCGTACGCGGTAAAATCGCTGCAATACCACCTTTTTCATTGAATTCGATATAGGTTTCGACCGTCTCAAACTCCATCGCATGACGTTCTTCACGCTTTTTAAGCAATAAATCATACAGTTGATGTAGCGTATCTACCGACTTTCTAACGGCTAGATTGTCAGTTAATGATTTAGGAATGCTGTCATCTTTTGGATTGGCAAGATAATCATTCACCTGATTATAAGTCAGGCGCGCTTGCGAATTCATCACAGCGGGATAAAACTCGTAACCCGTCACTTTGCCAGCACGCGATACCTTGATATCCGCCACCATACAAAGACGATCGACGTTCGGATTCAATGAGCATAAACCGTTCGATAACACTTCTGGCAACATCGGAATCACGCGGTGCGGGAAGTAAACTGACGTTCCGCGCTCATAGGCATCAATATCAAGCGGTGAGTTTGGCGTCACATAAAAGCTGACGTCAGCAATCGCTACTAATACGCGATAGTTACCACCCGGACGCTTTTCTGCAAATACCGCATCATCAAAGTCGCGCGCATCTTCACCATCGATCGTAACCAATGGTAAGTCACGTAAATCGGTGCGCCCTTTAAAATCTTTTTTACTGGGCTCACGATAATCATTGGCTTGTTTTAACGTCGCTTCACTGAACTCTGATGGAATATCATAGTTAAGGAGGGTGGTTTCGATAATAAGTTCACGGTCATTATCATCGTTGAGCACTTCAGTAATGTTACCCGTCGCAAATTCATGCTGATTTGGCCATTCAACCACGTCGACTTTAACTGGACTACCGATTTTAGCGCCTACAGCTTGCACATTATCATCAGTAACCGTAATCGGTTGATGGTTGTTAGGACTACCAAGTTCTACGCAATAACCGTCTTCATCTTGTGCTAATGTGCCGATAAAATGGTCTTGATGACGCTCAGTAACTTCAACAATTCGTCCTTCAGTGCGACCACGATTGTCAGTTGAGGTGCCAATAGCATCGACAATATCGCCGTTAAATACCCAGCGCATTTGCTTTTCATGCAAAAATAAATCAGGCATATCGCTCAGTAAGACAAAGCCAAAGCCTTTAGGATGCGCAGATACCGTACCACGCACCACATCATGCTGCGTGACCGTGCGGAAGCGATAAGGGCGCCCGTCACGATTGACTTGTCCATCACGAACCATCGCTTTTAGGCGATGACCTAGCGCATCAAATTGATCAGGATCAGTGATGTTAAAAACTTTTGCCAGCTGTGGGTGCGTCAGTTCTCCTTGCTCAGTAATCGTGCTGAGTATCAGCTCACGACTAGGAACAGGGTTAATATATTTTTTGGCTTCAGCCGAGGCGTTTGGATCATTCCAACTCATAAAATACCGTATCTAGTTTCAAATTATTAATAAAGGCTATCTTAACACGAACCACGCCACAATATCTTGCGGCAATTGTGCCATGTGTTAGCGACTGCCTTGCCCGTTTAGCAAAACGCATGCGTTAAATATCGATATCAAGACTGCCTGAATTATCCGTAATGCGTTTCGTATTCAACTCTTTTGATACTTCAAGCACAGTCGTTTGATTGGACTTATCAAGATATTTTTGTGCTTTATCGACTTCTGTAGTCAAGGTATTGACCGTCTGTTTCATATTTTCCAGTGCTGCAATTTTATAATTACTGATCATATCCATCGTTTCATAAACATTATTAAAGGCATTTTGCAATTTATCCAGCTCAATCGTGCTGCTGGTTGCTTGCTCATGAATCTCAAGGGATTGACGTTTTAGCATCACTGAGGTTGATTCAATCAGACTGCTGGTGGTTTTATTTAACGCGGTGATTTGGTCAAGTACCAGTTTTTGATTGGTCATCGCTTGTGCCACGATAACCGCTGTGCGCAAGGCAGAAATAGTCGTCGTTGTCGCTCGATCCACGCCTTTAATTAATTCCAAGTTATTCTTACGAATGGTATCGAGTGCTAAGTAGCCTTGAACGTTCACCGCAAGCTGAGTTAAAAAATCTGTATTTTTTTGGCGCACATAAAACAGCATTTCTTCTTTAATAATGCGTGCTTTTTCAGGGTCAGTGGCTTCTACGGCATATACCTTTTGCTCAAGTTGCTCATCGATTTTTTTGCCAACGTAGATATATTGGCGAATCGATTGCATCAGCTCCCACATATTGACTTTTTCTTGCTCAATCATGGCGTTGTCTTTAAGCAGCTCGTCTTTACCGTTATAGAGACTAGTCACTACCGCGTTAATGTGCGATTGCGCCGATTCATATTGGCGAAAATAATCTTGTACTTTATTACCAAAAGGAATCAAGCCAAACAATTTACGCGAGCTGGTTAACTCCTTCTTACTGGGGTCTAAATCTTCAACAATACCGCGCAGTTCCGTTAATGATTTGGCGATGGGTGAATTATCGAATAAGCTTTCGTTTAGGCTTTTAGCCGGCAGTTCTAGCATACGATTGGATATCTGAGCCGATTCACGAATTTCTTTGTTGCCCAAATTATGAATAGATTGCACATTTTGCTGGAATTCAGGACTGTGAACCGAGTTATTAATCACATGGTCAACAAACGCATCCACTTTGGCATCCAGCTCTGGAATATGGCTTGCGTCCAAGGTGACCATCTGATCGGCTTCACTTTTTTGTATTTCTTTTATCGGCTCAGGTGGCGTTAGGGTAATGGTTGGTACAGTGGCGTTTTCTGGCGGGGTCAATTCTTGCATAATTTTTCCTATTTTTTTTATAGTTAGTAGTGAGATATTCAGTATTAGTGAGGTATTAAAGTGAATTTTTTTATTATGAATTAAATATAATGATTAAACCTTTTATTTCACATGTTCATTATTTCTATTATCAAGCTTTTATTAGCAGAGAGTTAGGCACTATATTTTCTAAGAATAACGCTGCCCGACCGATATAATATTTACTGCTATGTTAGGTGCTAAGTATAAAACAATGATTAAGATTACTATGTTATCCGTTATTAATGGTTACTGGTTTTGTAACCTAAATACTTTTAATAATATAATTAATGCCATGAACGTTGTGCTACTAGTAACCGCATCAACAAAAACCAAAAAACCACCAATATCCCGAAGCATATTGATGGTTAAAAGTAATCGATAGGCAATATTAATAAATAAAACCTAATATCAACTTATCTTTTCTTGGTAGGACCTAATAGCATACCCATTTGGCGACCTTCCATTTTTGGATACTGCTCGACATTCGAGATGTCAGCGGTATCTTCAATGATGCGATCAAGCTGCTTACGACCAATTTCTTGGTGCGCCATTTCGCGACCACGGAAGCGGATGCTGATTTTAACTTTATCTTGATCTTCTAAGAAGCTCACGATTTTCTTCAGTTTAACCTGATAATCAGCTTCTTCAGTGCTAGGACGCAGTTTCATCTCTTTAAGCTGAGTTTGCTTTTGGTTCTTCTTAGCTTCTTTCGCCTTCTGCTTTTGATCATAGAGGAAATGCTTATAATCCATGATTTTGCATACAGGCGGCTTAGCTTCAGGGACTAACTCAACCAAATCTAGGCTATCATCACGTGCCGCTTGCATAGCGGTTGCGATATCGACCACGCCCATTTGTTCACCGTCTTCTTTGACCAAACGGACTTCTTTAGCACTGATATCTTCGTTGATGTTCAAACGGTTCGACTGTTTAATAGGTATTACTCCTGATCTGTTTTTTGATTCTGTCGACCTTTTTCGGCGACGGCTGTCTCAATTAAGGCGATAAATTCAGGCACGCTCATCACACCTAGGTTTTCACCTTCACGGGTTCGGACGTTAACACTGCCTGATTCGACTTCTTTATCCCCTAATACTAGCATATAGGGAATACGTTCTAATGTTTTCTCTCGTATCTTAAATCCAATCTTTTCGTTACGCAAGTCACTAATGGCGCGCAAACCTACTTTTTTCAGCTCGTTTACCACGTTTTCACATGCTTCAGCTTGGTTATCCGTGATATTCATCACGACCACTTGCTGCGGTGCAAGCCATACTGGCATCCAACCGGCATAATGCTCGATAAGCATACCGATAAAACGCTCGAATGAGCCTAAAATGGCACGGTGCAACATGATAGGTACTTGACGTTCGCCTTGCTCATTAACAAATTCAGCATCAAGGCGCTCAGGCATATTGGGATCGACCTGAATCGTACCGCACTGCCAAACGCGACCTAAACAATCCTTAAGACTAAACTCAATTTTTGGACCATAAAATGCGCCTTCGCCCGGCAGATATTCCCAATCAAGTCCTGAGTTATCAAGCGCATCTGATAATGCTTTTTCTGCAAAATCCCAAGATTCTTCACTACCAACGCGCTTTTCAGGGCGGGTCGATAACTTCATAATAATGTCTTTAAAGCCAAAGTCATCATAAACTGCAAGGGTAAGTTTAATAAAATCAGCGACTTCTTGTTGAATCTGCGACTGGGTACAAAAAATATGGGCATCATCTTGCGTAAAACCACGTACCCGCATCAAGCCATGCAACGAGCCTGAAGGTTCATTACGGTGACAAGAGCCAAATTCAGCCATTCTTAATGGCAAGTCACGATAGGACTTTAAGCCTTGGTTAAATACTTGCACGTGACATGGGCAGTTCATTGGCTTTACCGCATAGTCACGGCTTTCGCTAGAAGTGGTAAACATGTTGGTCGCATAGTTGCCCCAGTGACCAGAACGCTCCCACAGACTGCGATCGACGATTTGTGGCGTTTTAATCTCTTCATAGCCGTTATCGTTTTGTACTTTGCGCATGTATTGCTCAAGTACTTGATAAATGGTCCAACCATTCGGATGCCAAAACACCATGCCTGGCGCTTGCTCTTGCATATGAAATAGGTTCAACGCTTTACCAATTTTACGGTGATCACGCTTTTCAGCTTCTTCAATACGTTGAATGTAAGCTTTTAGCTGTTTCTTATCTGCCCACGCTGTACCATAAATACGTTGCAGCTGTTCGTTCTTCGCGTCACCGCGCCAATACGCACCTGACATCTTAGTGAGTTTAAATACTTTCAGGAATCGAGTATTAGGTACGTGCGGACCACGGCACATATCCACATATTCTTGATGATGATACAGACCGAATGCTTCTTCGCCGGGCATGTCATTAATCAGCTTTAGCTTATAGTCTTCACCGCGTTCTTCAAAAATTTGAATCGCTTCGGCACGTGGCGTCATTTTTTTAACAACGTCGTAATCTTGCTTTATCAGCACCATCATACGTTTTTCGATGGCTTCCATATGCTCAGGCGTAAACGGCGTTTCACTATAGATATCATAATAAAAACCATCTTCAATCACCGGACCGATGACCATTTTCACATCAGGATATAACTGCTTAACAGCATGACCTAATAGGTGAGCACAAGAATGGCGAATGATATCAACCCCATCATCATCTTTTGCCGTAACGATTTCAACACTTGCATCCGCCACAATCGGATCGCACGCATCTACCAGCTGACCATTAACCCGCCCAGCTATCGTTGCTTTAGCAAGTCCAGCCCCGATACTTTGCGCCACTTCCATAACGGTGGTGTTGCCTTCGAAGTCTTTTACGCTACCATCGGGTAAAGTAATCGCTACCATAATCTATTCACCTTTTTGAGTCCGCTAGCAGTGATGATTGCAACCATCAATCATATGACCGTAAGACCACATCAATTATTGCCGCATTATGCAGCCTATTCAACCTAATACGATTTAAACCTAAACTAAAATTTTAAAAAATTATCTATAACATACGATATTATATAAATGGCAAGTAATTTAATTAGTACCTATACCATATAAGTACCAGAGCAAACGGGGTTTTCTAATTATAAATGACTATCCCTATAAAGGTAGATACTATAGCAAAATAGGTATAAAAACGCTAGATAGCAAGGTTTTACCATACTAAATAATGTAGTGCCGTATTGCCTTCTGCTTTTTAAAGGATTGATCAAAAGCAGCGTCATAACTCGATCGTTTTTATATAAAGAAAGATTAATCATTTAGGTAATATATTCATAGCTAAAATTCCATAATGTTAGATAGCGGATTACTTATAATAACTTAAAACTATTTTTGTCTCTAACGTATTGATAATTAACCAGTATCAATCATACTGTCAGATAAGACTAGAAATAGTA
>NZ_JBEOOX010000017.1:0-54258 GCF_040309565.1 Psychrobacter sp. 16-MNA-CIBAN-0192 | reverse complement strand
ACCAATAAATAAAGAGGCAGCAATCAATAGACCAATTTCAGCTGGCGTTAGTCCAGCAGCTTGCCCAACAATCAGCGGTACTGCAATGATGCCACCGTACATGGTAAGAACGTGCTGAAAGCCATAGGCAATATTTGCAGCAACGCCCAGATTTTCATCTTCTGGTCGTGCAAAAGTTGGATTAGAGGTGGATTTGGTATCCATAGATAGGTGTGCTCCCTGCATGTTATATTTAAACGTATCTTAACCGACACATCTTGAATGACGTAGAACTATAGCAAATTAAGTTTTACAACGACTGAGATTATGAGCGGCTTGTGCCCTCTCCTAGCCTCAGTACTCAGACACTGAACTCATACATTTCGTACTTATCATCCCAGCTTTGCTTGATACGCTTAGGCGATTTTTATCAAGGATAACATAATGGATGATAATTAGAGCGTGCGTGTGCACTTATCTTGTCCTTCTTCATAACCTTAGCCCATATCGTCAATCGTTATGGATAGGAACGCTGAAGAAATCCGTGATATTACGGTTGACTGATGCAGGAGCATCAAAACCGTCTATTGCCATCATAATCAAATTTCCGCTTTGTGACCACTTTATTGCAGCATTTGATTATTTTGGTTAGGTTCTACAGTGATTAACTTACTTTTAGAATAGCGTGTATTGGTAATAACTGCCAGCGATTTTTTGACCAAATGGTCAGTTTTTATAATAATTCCTGTAGTTATAAGGACTTAGTAGCAAAAAAACTGTATTTTATAGTGCTTAAATCGACTATATTTTATAAAAATTAGCCGTTTTTGCCAAATATATCGGTATAGTAAGGCGAGAATTTTTGCATGACGGGTCTTGAGTGCCTGTCTTATTCACCATTTCTTTAATACGGATGTAACAACAATGTTATCACAACAAGACCAATTGACTGAACTGGTACGTTTGCTTGAAAGTGATCAGCATGTCTTTGCTACAGACCCGCTACTGGTTACTGAAAAGCTGCAGCTAGAGACCGGTACGCCCGTTCAAAAGCTGCATCGGCGTGCGTCACGGATTGATAGCAATGGAGATCTCATTCGTATTTTAGGAAAGATCGATGGGCGCATCAAAGGTATTATGACTGTGATGAGCGTGGTGTGGTGCGTGTCTGGGTTTTTAGGATTGTTTACCTTGTTACAAGCCAATGTGGTGAATTTTTTCTATGTTTTGGTCTGTTTACTTGGTTTTCATACCCTGATGCTGGTCGGTTGGTTATTGATGAGTCTGGTTAACCAAGGTAAGGCGTCGGCAAATTGGTTTGCTAATTTTGTTAGCCCAAATCGTTTAATACGTGGTAAGGATGATGTAACACAAGCGGCGGTAAGCCTATATGAGCAGCAGTTGCATCACAGTGGCATGCGCTGGTATTTGGGCAGGTTTAGCCACCAGCTTTGGCTTGCTACCTTAACCGGTATGTTGTTTGCGATTGTTTTTCTATTGATTGTGCGACAGTACAGTTTTAGCTGGGAATCGACACTGCTCTCGGATCAGGCATTAATTACTTTGACCCATCTGCTTGGCTGGTTACCGAGCATGGTGGGCTTTGATGTGCCCAATGACGCTGCGATTGTGCAGAGTCGATTGGTGACCGCTGCGATGCCACTGTCTGTTGCGCGCCAGTGGGCAGGCTTATTGATTGGTAGTTTACTGATGTATGGCATTGTGCCGCGGGCGCTGGCATGGGTGTTTTGTGCCTTGATGTTCCGCCGCAAAAAAATGCGCCTTGATATAAAACTGCCTTATTATCAAAAAATTGTGGACTTCTGGCAGCGTCAAATCGTGGATAATGACGACTTCGTTGAAGTTGCGGCGCCTGTTGCTCCGCAAGCTCAGGTCAGTAGCGGGAAAAAACTGGTCGCGCTACTTGAGTACCCTGCTCCTGATGGCTGGTGGCAAGTTGGCGTTGATGAGACGTTGAGTACTTTTGGTATCGAAGACTTTGGTATTGTCGATGACCGTGACGATATGGCGCGCTTAACCACGTATCTGAACGAGCACCCAGTACAAGTCTGGCTGGGTATCCATGCGCAAGCTCTCCCTGACCGTGGTACGCTGCGTAAGCTAGATCATATTGCAAGCCATGCCAAACATGGTGTTATCGTACAGTTGCTGCGCCCAGAAAGTGATGCCTCCCAGCCCTCTGCGGCGCAAATGATGCGTCATCAACAATGGCAAACGGCATTGGCAGCACGGAAAATTGGCTTGGTGTCAGCTTAATTTCTTTGTCTAATTTACAGGTTCTATGAGATACAGCCGTATAAATATCTCCTTAAGACGCGGTTATAACGACTATTAATCAGGATAATAAAACAACTATGGACAATAACCATCAAGAGCTTAAGGCGACATCTCAAACGCCGCCTTTACCTGAGCCCAATTTATATAAAGATACAGTGCCTAGAGAACAGGGTTTATCTCACCCTAGCCTGTCTGACGAAACTGTAGATAAGCCACTGGATGTCACCCCAAAATCTGCGCGGGCAAAAACCACCCTTGCCAGTGGTGAGCCGTTAAGATTGGCAGTGGTTGGGCATACCAATACTGGCAAGACCTCTATTTTGCGTACTCTATTACGTGATGGTTATTTTGGTGAGGTAAAAAACGAAGCGGCAACGACTCGTCATGTTGAACGGGCGCAATTAATCGACAGTCAAACCGGTGAGGCATTAGTATCGTTATACGACACACCAGGATTAGAGGACGCCTCTGGTCTGATGGATTGGCTTGAGGACAATACTGCCAGTCGCCGTGATGGTATCGAGCGCTTACAACAGTTTTTGGCGTCTGATAGTGCCGCAGGCAACCAGAATCCTTATGATGAGAATAATAATTACAAGGATAATTTTGGCGATTATAGCCAAGAGGCAAAAGTCATCCGTCAGTTGCTGGCAAGTGACATGGCAATATACGTGGTGGATGCCCGTGAGCCAGTACTGGGTAAATATAAAGACGAGCTGGCTATTTTATCTTGGGCGGCGATTCCAGTCATGCCAGTCTTTAATTTTACTGACAGCCAAGATGCCAATATTGATGCATGGCAGACCATGCTGGCGCGTCGTAACTTGCATATCTCCACGCGCTTTGATTCGGTTGCGTTTGAATTTACCGATGAGATGCGACTTTGGCAAAATCTTGCCACCATGCTCACCCATGCGGAGATGCTTGAACAATTGATGCAACGCCGTACAGCAGATTGGGCGCAGCTTTATGAAGATGCCACCCTCGTTATTGCTGATTTTTTGTTAAATGTCGCCGCTTTTGTGCGTGAAATTAATGAGGATGATGACCCTCTGCCTATTTTGCAGCAAATGCAAGAAGCGGTCAGACAGAGCGAACGCGCGATGCAGCACAATATGATGAACCTTTATAAGTTTTACGACAATGCTGTTGCTGCCACCCCGCTTGAGCTCAAAGCCTACCAGCAAGATCCGTTTGATCCTGAACTGCTCAAGAGTTATGGTATTCGTACCACCTCAGGCGCAGCAGCAGGCGCGTTACTCGGATTAGGCATTGATGCCGCAGCTCTTGGCACTACTTTAGGACTGGGCACTGCTATTGGCGGTATTGCAGGCGGATTATTGTCCAATACGGGTAGTATCGCTGACAAACTATCAGGGGTGAAGCGATTGTATATCGACCCTGCAACCTTAACGTTGCTAGCAACGCGAGCACTGGATTTGCTTAATGCGCTACGTCACCGTGGACACGCGGCAACGGATGCCACGCAACTGCTTTATCATGGCGATGCATCAATTGATGACAGTAATGAGGATAAGAATAGTAATGCGACGACGCCATGGGCAACTCATAAGTTACCCAGTGAGCTTAAAAAAGCGCGTGGTAAGCCGCAGTGGTCGTCACTCAGTAGCGGTAAGTCTGACCAGGCTCAAAGTCTGCGTACCGATACCGCATGGTCGCTTGCGCATAAATTGCAGATAGCAGACCGTTAAAAGGCTTAACTGCTTAACTGCACTGCTTAACTGCTTACATCGCTTAACTAAATAACTTGCTTAGCGCCTCAGTGCCCCGAATGTCTGTTTGCTGAAGATAAACAGGATAGATAGGATAATTGCTGAAACTGTGTGTAATATCGTTCATTAACTGCTGTTGTCTATCAGCGCGTTGTTGCCAAAATGGGTCGGTTTGTGTGGGTTTAATCAGCTGATTTACCACGATTGCCGCAGGCGTCAGCTTAGCTTCTTCTAATTGTGAGATGGCGCGCGCTGTTTCTGCCAATGGCAACACGTCAGCGGTCATAACTAAGACAATTGCCGTCTGCGTGCGATCATGCAATAGTGCCCCTGCTTGTCTGAATAGTACTTTACGCTGCTCTAGTACAGATACTGCTTGCTCCCACCGATCCGGCTGATGTTTTCCAAATGGATTAATAATATCTTTTTCATGACTGTCTAAATGCGTGGCAACCGAGCGCAACTTAGCTTGTCGCCGCTGCTGCGCTAATAACCCATCCGTCCATGCGCCCATCATCTCAGGCAATACCAATAAGCGCAACGTATGTCCAGTCGGTGCCGTATCAAAGATTATATGCGCATAACCGGCATCCGCTGCTGTCACCAAATGCTGACACATCGACTCAAGCATGGCAGCTTCTTGAGCCCCAGGTGCAGACTTTGATAGTCGCAAATGCTCACGTATTTTCGGCATCATATCAGGATTAGCATAGCCTGTAATGGTACGCTCAACTTGGGCAAAGTGCCTATTGACGATAATTTCAGGATTGAGCTCTAATGCATCCAGATACGGATTAATAGCGGTTTTTTCATGGTGTAATGTTGTGTTGAATACGTCACCTAAACTGTGTGCAGGGTCAGTTGAGACAATCAGCGTTTTTTTGCCTTGATTGGCATGATAGCTGGCAAGTGCCGCTGCCGTAGTGGTCTTGCCCACGCCACCCTTACCGCCAATAAAGATAATCGGTTGCGTAGCCAGCTGGGAGACCAATACATCGATAGAACATAGCGCCATATCTTTTTCCTAATATTTTTATTGCTATTGCCACCTTAAGTAAATATACCTAACAGCACCCTACGTGGTCAAATGGGCATCTATCCATCCCCATCCGCGTATGCCAGTCATGAAAGTTCTCTAATAGTAATGGCTGTAATTCAAGCGTATAAAAACTAGCCGGATTATCAATACCCAAACTTTCTGCAAACATTAATAGCATGAAAAAGTCTTCTTCATCACGTGCTGCCCGTGCCATTGTCTGCCGGTAAGGGGCATGATAAAACTCATGTAATCCCGCCAAAAACCGTTCCCAAAGCGGCTCTATTTTATGATTATCCGCATCTTGCCTCTCATGATTTTGCATCATTTGTTCTCATTTTATATTTTTTGATTCTGATTTTTGGTGCTGATAAAAAACGCCAGCAATTGCCAGCGTTTGAATATTTATTGATTAAAAAATCACGATCGTTAGTTGTTATTCAACGCTATTATTACCTTTATATAACGACCATTCACGGCGTAATACCGAAAAACTCTCAAAAGTCACTAAAATGGTAGCAATCAAGATAATGATGTCCATAATAATAAGCAACCAATTACCGTCAATATAAAAGGTTTTGAGCTGAATCAATAACGCAAATACAGTCATCACCAGCAAGAACGATAATGGCGCTAAGGTATACCAGACCGGTTTGCCTTTACGCAATAGGATAACCGTAACAACCATCAAGGTTAATGCTGCCATTAATTGGTTTGTCGTACCAAATAGCGGCCAGATAATCATACCACCTTCGCCGCCAATACCACCGGCACCAAATGCAAGCAATAAACAACTTCCTACTGCTAATAATGTGGCAACGCCACCTTTGGTTAAAGCTGGCAGGTTATAAAACTCACCAAACTCTTGGAAGATATAGCGCTGCAAGCGCACGCCTGTATCCATGGTCGTACCAGCAAATAATGCTGCCATGACCGTAAGCATGGTTTGTGACAGTACCATATCAATACCAACGCCTGCATTTAATATCGTAGCCCCGCCATCAATAAAGGCACCAATGGAGCCATCGCCAAACTTCTGGTAGACCGCCTGCCAATCGCCAAGGGTCGCAAAACCTGCCGTTGCCGCCAAGATTGCTCCAAGTGCCAACATCCCTTCGCCAAGTGCGCCAAAGTAGCCGACAAAACGCGCGTCTTCTTCTTTGTCAATCTGTTTAGACGTTGTACCCGTTGCAACCAAACCATGGAATCCTGAAATCGCGCCACAAGCAATGGTTACAAACAATAGCGGCAGAATAGACGGAGTATCGATTGGTAAGTCAGTATTGATTGCAGGCGCGACGATATTGGGTGATGAGATAAAAATAGCCGCGTATAATAAAATTAAACCAACAAACAGCTGCAAGCCATTAATATAATCACGCGGTTGTAGCAACATCCATACGGGCAATAATGACGCTACCGCAGCATAAGCAAATAAAATAATAATCCAAACTGCATTATCAGGCAGCCCAAAGACCGTTTCAGGTAACACTATAGGGAACATAGGACCCAAATAAATCAGTCCGTATAATGCCCCCACCCCAATAATAGATACCCAAACCAGATTCATATGATAACGATAAATACACTGCCCAATAATAAAGGCAACCACCAATGCCCCCCACACAGGCAATACAGCAGACGGCGTTTTGATCATCATATTGGCAATAGCAACCCCAAATACGGCATTGACCATTAGCAATAATAAAAAGATAACCACCATCATCAAACTGCGGACACGCGTACCCATAACCGTACCAGCGATTGAGCCAATAGACTGTCCGCGATTACGCATACTTGCCCATATCGCAGACATATCATGAACGCCCGCCATTAATATCGTGCCAAATACCACCCAAAGAACCGCCGGTAGCCAGCCCCAAATAACAGCAATCGCAGGACCAATGATTGGCGCAGCGCCAGCAACCGATGTAAAATGATGTCCCCATAATACATACTTATTGGTCGGCACATAATCCACCCCATCTTTCATCGTATGGGCTGGCGTGGGTCGGCTATTATCCAAAGCCAAAATTTTGGTCGCAATAAATTTTGAATAAAAAACATATCCTAAAATCATTGCACCAACACCAAGTAATAATATAATAGCGCTGTTCATCTTCTCTCTCCTTAGATTTCGTCAAGGTGCTTATTCAGCGCACTCTTATCCCTATTTCTTCTTAATAACTCTTGCTACTTTTTAGGATACATAGCGTTAATAATAATGGTACAAACCGTTAAACAAGTACTATGAATTGTAATCTATTTAACATAAAATGTAACTTTATATATCAAATAAGCATCCTCCTAGTATCCTTTTACGAGCTAAAGAAAAATTAAGCAGCTGGCTATTATTCATACTATATAAACGATGATAAGTAGATCAGTAAGCACTTAAATCGTTAAACATCGTGCTACAATCAACTTTATTAGCACTAAGAAACCAAAGTATTGAACAGCAAAAAGCTGACCGCTTTTTATAACCAATGACATATAAATATTGGTTCAACACTCCACCACTAAAATGATTCAGCCATCTGATAAGAGATGCCTGTTATTTTGATAAATTAATAATACATAGTGATAAAAAAGGTTTTTTAATGGCATATTATTTTGGTTTTTTACCATCAGATAAATTAAATCAGATGATTGATGAAGCACAACAGCTTATCGCGTCAAATTCCACAGAAGATTATTACCCGTATCGCAATGCATTAACGCAGCAAATTGCCCGCGAGCTAAATGATAATTTACTGGTCAGCTTAATAGACGTCATTCCCAACCCGGAACGCAAAGCTGCCATGCAAAAAATTATAGTTACTATCGAGCGCACAACAGAGACGTTATTAAATGTGTTATTAGGCAAAGATAGTAATGAAGATATTCTGCCAAGTTTTGACTTTTTAAAGAATCAAAGTATATTTATCGATAAAAAAGGTATGCGCCGAGTAGGATTTAAATTATCAGAACCGATTGCACAGACGATTAACGATGGCTTTGCAGCCATTACACCTGAGACAGTGGACAGAGACAAATTTAAAACTGCGCTCGAAACCATGACGGATGCATCGTTGCATCATTTCATGACTCGATTTACGGAAACGCTGAAACTTGGCATGATTAAACGCAAATCTGTCCCCGTTGCCAAAGTTGCAATTGATAAAGGCATGAGTATGGCGCTAAATAAGCTCCTACCACAGTTACCCGATGCCGGTCTAAACCGTCTCGCCATTTTTTATCGTCCTTATTTACTACAAATGGATGATTAATTTTACCGCTATATGCAGGTTGTATTGGGCAAATGCGCTAGAATTTGCTAGAATAAGCGGCACTTTTCATCGAAGGCGCAATCCATGACCCAAATCAGCAATCAAGAAATTGAAAAAACTCTGCGCAACTCAGAGTGTATTATTAGTAGCATTGAAGTTGCTGCTGCCTATGAACGCCTTGCTGCTCAGCTGAATCTACACTATGTTGGTCTCAACCCTATTGTAATGGTTGTTATGAATGGTGGTCTTATCCCAGCCGGTCAACTACTCACTCACCTCACCTTTTATCACCGTATGCACTATATTCATGCATCACGCTATCGTGATAACGAAGGTACTAATGAGCTCGATTGGAAGTTTAAGCCTGATGTCAATATCAAAGGTGAGCACGTATTGCTAATTGATGATATCTTTGATGAAGGTATTACTTTAAAGGCCATCGTTGAAGAGCTTGGTAAAGAAAAGCCAGCATCGCTTGAAACTTGCGTATTGCTTAATAAAGAGCACAATCGTAAAGTTAAAGATTTTAATGTTGATTTTGTAGGTATCAACGTTGCTGATCGTTATGTTTACGGTTGTGGTATGGACTTTCATGGCTACTTGCGTCATTTACCTGGTATCTATGCTATTAAAGAAGACAAAATGTAGTCAGTACTTTGTCGAATTTATAACACAATAAAAAAGCACCCAGTGGGTGCTTTTTTATTGCTTTTTGATGAGCATAATCAATACTAATTAAACTGTAATGCTAAACCCGTATGGCGCTCAGTCGGTGTCTGGACGGCTTTTTCAAAAGCATGTTTTGTACTATAGATAGAAATCTGCTTTTTAGCACGGGTTATCGCTGTATAAATGAGCTCTTTACTCAGTAACCTTGCGTGACTATTGTCAAAAGTAATAGCGACATGATCAAACTCAGACCCTTGAGACTTGTGAATGGTCATCGCATATGCTGTGGCGATTACCTCTTCATTTAGTAGATTGACGTTAATCCCCTGCGCTTTATTCTCAAAAAACACTTCAAGTCTGCTTCCTTCATCTTCTGTTTGGAGGCAAAAACCGATATCACCATTAAACAATCCAAGCTCATAGTTATTTTGTAGAACCATAACGGGACGACCATGGAACCATGTGTTTTGACCTAGCGGTAGTTTTAGCTCAGTAAGATGCCATTGAGTGATATGGTTGTTAATGTAGTGATCACCCCACTCGCCGTTATGACCAGCACTTAGAATTCTAAATTTATTAAAAGCGTTCATTAAAGAACTAATAGTGTCTTTTGTTAACTTTGGCATGGATTTTTCTATCCGATTCTCTTGTAGTGATTTAATCTTATTTATGTACGAATAATAGTTTAAAGTGAGGTTTGAAATAATTTTATAACTACTTAGGCTATTTTGCATCTTATTATCTATAACTGTTTCTGGATGCAAGGTATTTACATATTGAAAATTTAGGGCTTCATCCTGTTTTAATAATTGCCAAATAGCTTGAGTATCTGCCTGTGCTTTATTAATTTGATTGGCTAGCTTACCAATACCTGAATCGGCGCTGAATCGGCGGCTCTCTGTTAGCTCTACATGTATAGGCTGTAGCAATGGGATGCGGCATAAGTCAGCCAATACTGCCCCTGCATCTACCGCTGCCAACTGGTTGGCATCCCCTAATAATATAAGCCTTGCGCCTGGTTTTACGGCACTTACAAGGTAATTAGCTAATTCAACCCCTAGCATAGATGCTTCATCAACAATGATAATATCTTCACCGAGTGGATTATTTGCATTATAACGAGGTCTGCCCGTTCGACCGATGCCTAATAAGCGGTGAATGGTTTTGGCTTCTTGCAGCTGTAGCTGCACATCTGCTGCATCCAGAGCCGCTTGTAAGGACTCCTGCATTCGCTGTGCAGCTTTACCGGTTGGTGCTGCCAATGCTAGGCTAGCACTATCAGTACTAAATCTAATTTTCCCATGCTCTCCACCGCCACTCTCTGCAGCTTGTTGCAGCGCAATCACTAACTGAGCAACAGTATAGGTCTTTCCTGTGCCTGGACCACCAGTAATAATGCTAAAGGCATTGTTATTAGCGACATTAATTGCTTTTACCTGCTGCTCATTTAAATTTTCGGGCATTAATATTTCTAGAGGCTTGATTTTTTGATTTAAAATACTACTAACTCGCTGCGCTAAGTTAAACTCTGCTTGCCAAGCTCGATGTAACCAAAAAGTGATTATCATATTTTGTTTATCAGCCTCTTGATTATTAATAAGCTGATAAACAATAGGTTGATTATTTTTGCTTAGGCTATTTTTACTGTCGTTAGAATTAGCGTCAGCGAACAAAGTATGCTCATCGATTAACTCAGAAAAAGACGTTAAGTTGGTATTTCTCAATAACTGGTAAAATGATACAACCGCATCAAATCTCTTAACCAATATCTCTTTTTCATTATTACTCAGTGCTAATTGCGCCCATAGCTGATCTCGCTTGTAGAACATGATGTCTAGCAGGATAAATAATGATAACCTAGCTGTAGAGTCATCCTCTTGCTGGGTATCTATTTGAGTTTCAATCAGTGCTAAGATTGGCGTTGCTAGCATCTCTAGTAATTGCTGCTGCCAAGCATATAGTGTGACTGACTCACCATTGATTTTACCTTGTAGTGGACGTTCATCCTCGTCTGCCTCAATGGTTAAAACGGTATGCCCCTCTTCTAAATGAGTGGCCAACATAACGAATAAAGCAATAAATAAGCCTTTTTCTTCAGTTTTATCGACTTGCTTGCTGTCCATATTATCCGCTACGTCAGTTACGTTATACACTACATGTGTTTGCTGACGGCGCAGCAAAATATAATCGCTGATATTACTAGCCCAGCTTTCTTGTAAGCTCACTGCCGCGCTGCTTTTATTGTTGTTATTACTCATAGTGCACTTGTCTCTATTGTTATCAAGTTAATCGCTATCATGGTTACATGGTTATTTTTCATTTAAGTCGTTATTTATAGCCTACTAATTTGGTATGCCGAATAATGCATCTAGAGCCTTAATGAACTCAATTGGAATATCCCAAGTAACTAATCCATAGCGATCGTTGTGCATTGAATTGCTATTATCAGCCTCTTTAACATTTTGCGATAAGTCAACAGCTGCTTGAGAGTCTGAATCATACACGCCCCGCAAAAAGACATATTCAACAGCGCCAAGATACTTACCTTCATTACCTACATAATCACTAATCCTCATCGCAAGGAAGCGATGTAATGCTACTTGATAAATTGCTGCCTGTAGCCAATATCCTGCTTTGGACATCGCTTGCTTAAGTGTATTTTCATCATAATTACTTAGGCTATTTCCCAAAAAATTACTTTTGTAATCGACAACGTAATACTTGCCAGCATGTTCATATACCAAATCAATTTCACCACGCAGATAACGATACAGATGCGCTTTGTTTTGTGGAATAAGATTGACGTGTTTGTCAGCCTCATCAGGTAGATACTGCTGAAAGAGTTTATTAATATCTTGTGCGTTAAAGCGCTCTGATAATCCCATATTAAACTCTAATTCAGCAAATCGCTGACTTGCATCGATAGATTGTAAGGGCTGATTGGATGCCAATAACGGCGCCTGTAGCACCTCTTCGATCCAGCCAATCAATGCTTGATGTTTGGTAGCATCTATTGAGTCTAAATCAATTTGATGGATATCTTCTTTATTCTTTGATTGTAATAATCGGCTTTGCTGTTCAGCGCTACTGTAGACCAGAGGCAACTGATAACTACTAACCGCTCTATCAATCACCTGAGACCACTGCAATTTATTATTGAAATCAATTTTTTCAAATATCTCATGCAAAAACGTACCTGCATTGGCACCTTTGACAAAAGTAAAACGGATATCATCCTCTGATTTGAAGCTCAACTCACTGACTGGTTCCAGAGAATCTTTACTAGTGAACGATACTGCCGACTCTGTTATATCAATATCTAAAGCATCATCCATACGTTCATCTATCACAGCCAGCGCCTGTGTAGATTCATCTAGCTGACGGGCTAAAGCCGTAAAACTGGTCTTAGCCCAACCATAAAAATAATTTGTTTTCATGACCTCTGAAAACGCAGCATATTCGATATTCTCAGTTATGGGCTTAACAGTGGTAAGCGTTTGGTTGCCCTCTAAGCCTATTGCATTAGCATCTTTACTGCCATGATAACCGTTATAAAAATCATTAACATGATGCGCTCGAATCATCCCTATAGTGCCTTTAAGCCTATCAGGCAAATCAAACTTTGGTTCTGGTGAGTCAAACCAATAGAAAACTGGCTTTGAGTCAAACCCCGTCTTGTCTTTGGGGTCTCGTAGCACCACATATAGCTGCTCACTGGCACGAGTAAATGCCACATAGCCAAGCCTGCGCAGCTCATCAAAGCCTTCTTTCGTCTCGATTTCGGTATAATAATCTTCTGTGGTGGCAGAGCCTTTTACAGGTGAGAAGCGGCGCTGATTTCCCGTTGATTGGCTTTCTATCGATTGCTGTACTAGCATCGAAGGAGCTTGTTGCGCGTTATATAAATACAAGCCATAGTCTTCTTTATTGCCTGACTTTCTACTGGCATCACCCATGCCCAATACATAAACAATAGGAAACTCAAGCCCTTTGGACTTGTGAATGGTCATAAGCTGCACGCCAGATTCTGTCGGTAGCGGATATTGCTTAGCCCAATCGCTATTGGGAGCAGCCTCTATATTCTGTCTAAACCACGCCAATAGTTCGTGCTCACCCATGCCGATGCCATACTGCGCCAAGACATCCATCATATGACGCAAATCCATAATATGCCGATCGCCCTCTGGATGCGACGCTAAGGCTTGCCAAACGCCTTGCGGCTGTACGGGATTTTTATCTAATAAGTAATGCAGTGCCGATAAGACACCAAAGTGCTGCCAATTTTGAGCACCTTGTTTTAGATAAGTAATAAAGCCTTGATAGCTCTTTTTATTATCAATCGCTTTCGTGCTAGCACTACTCAAGCTACTACTCTCGGTAACTCCTGACTCATGGTCCTTCATCATGGCTTTGACGTCTTTGATACTCAGACCATACAGATGGCTAGTCAATACCCGATTAATCATGTCATGACGATATGGGTATAACATGGCGCTCAGCAGCGCCGCCACATCTTCTGCCATGATGGTTTCAAAGATACTGTCATCACTGGTGGTTAAAGTTGGGACATTAAGCTTAACGAGCTCGTCTTCAACCCGTTTTAAGTCTTTTTTAGTACGCGCCAACACACCGATATCACTAGGCTGAATAGGTTTACCTTTTAAAGTCTGACCACTACTGAGTAAGGTTACAATATGACGCGCTGTGATTTCATGCTCATCGTACTCAAGCTCCTTATCTCTGTCATAAGGTAGGTGCAATAGGCTCACTGGTTGGGCAGAAAGCACTTCTGTAACCAACACGTTGTCCAGCCTATCTGACTTATTAAACCAAGACAGCTCATATTCCGGTTTTGCCGCTTTGATATGCTGATAATAAATACTGCTACCTAACTGTGCCAGTTTATTCTCAACAGTAGTTGTATCAGCCATGCCAAACCAGCAATTTAATGCATCAATCATACCGGCATTTGAGCGGCGATTAATATCAAGCGTCCAAAGGCTGCTTTTCTCAAACTGGGCTTTCATATAGTTATAGTTGGAAACATCACCGCCACGAAATCCATAAATGGCCTGCTTTGGATCACCAACCAACAGTAAGAACTCATGACTGTCTTTATTAGTGGCTGATCGTTTACGTTTGCTTTTCGGCAAATAGATGCTTTCAATCATAATGGCTTGCTCGCCATTGATGTCTTGCGACTCATCAATCAGAGCGACCGGATAATGGTGGCGAATATAACGTGCCAGCTTCTCTCCTTGCCTACCGGTCAACGCTTGATTTAAGCGTACCATCTGTAAACTAAAGGTAGTCTCACCGCGCTCTTCTAAGACGACTGGCAATCTATTACGCACCGCCAGCACGATATGACGATTAAGATTGGCTAAGATAGCTGTGATGTACTCATCGAGCTTTTTACTTTCTTCGATATACCGTTTGAAATCACGAACGACCTGTAACTCGTTAAATATTAAATTAAGTCTTTCACCATCTTTTGGCTTATAGAACTGCTTGCCTATATCATCAGTTTTCTGAAAAGCCTGTATTAACTTTCCTGTATAATTTTTTGAGTCTGATATAAACTTATACGCAGCCGGGCCAGAATTTTTTAATGTTTGGATGATTTTTGGCCAAGAATCTCTGTTGTTTAGTAACTGACCTTTTGGAACCTCATAATACTTGCCGTCAGGCTTAAAAAAAGCATCAAGCTCATCGCTGCGTTCAAAGATACTACTAATAAGCCGCTCATAGCCCTCAAAAGAAAAATTGCTGACTACAACCTCATCAATCGGCGCTGAAATAAAGTTAAGCGAGCGCGTCACATATTTTTTATGATCGCTAACTGCAGTCAGTTTGCCTTGCTGATCCATTAGCGCATATAGCTTAGGCTGCTCATGATACAGTCTGCTTTGGAATTCCCGCAGCTCATCATGAATAATACTGTCAGTCACCTGCTCAATACTACTATCTTCAATAATGGCCATACCTTGCTGATGACCGGTCTCGCTACTGTATTCAATCAACCACTTTTGCGCCAAACTGTCGAGTGTACCTACAAACAGTTTGTCCAACGTGGTTAGCACTAACGCAGTGCGTCTTATAGCCTCCACCATGGGATAGCTGTGCACATGGTCAAGCAAAAACCCAATTAAATGCAAATTAATGGGGTCTTCCATAAGGCCATCTAAGCGGGCGTATTTAGCCTGCTCTACTAACCAGTCTTCACGCTCTTTTTTTACCTGTGCACACTTTGTAGCAGCAGCCTGCTTATCAGAGGCAAGGTCTTGATTGAATGCATCAGCGCCTATATCAGTATTTAAATCCGTACTTAATCCTTTGCTCTCTTGTTTGTTCTTGCCACTATCAGGCGTTACCTGTAGTACATCAGGATACAAGGCATCTTTATTATTTAGTTCAGCACTTAGGCTATTAACCCACTGCAATAATTGATAAAAATCTACCAAACGGTCGTGAATACGCTGACGCATCTCAGCTGCAGCAGCTCTAGTAAAGGTCGTAGCAATGATTTGCTCTGGCGCACGCCGTGCTTCAATCAGCAGCCGTAGCATAATGCCAGTCAATGTCCAAGTTTTGCCAGTACCAGCTGATGCTTCGATCAGATGCCGACCTCTCAACTCAACATCAACCGCCGGTATCACATCAGCCTTTTTCTCAATCATAGTGTCACTCACATCCTCAACTTCAAGCGTACTATTCGGCTTATCGAATGAGTTATGTGACTCATCTAGGTAGTCATCAAATAAGTAGGGCTTTATAGATATATCAACTATATCGCTTGTATCAGTAAAATCAGTCATAGGAGCCTACACTTTTTATTATTATCTATGAAATTAATCGGCTAAAAAATAAGCCTCTTAGCTTGATATTTGTTAGCCATCTAGACCATCTAGTGCAGCAAACATTGGCTCATATAGCGGCTTCGCTAAGGTAGTTAACGCTGCTGATAGCGCTTTAAACGCATCTTGGTCACGCAGTACGTACTGCCAAATGGCGTGCTGCGAGCAAGTATCATATATTGTATCTATGTGATAGCTAGGTCTTAACCAATCCGAGAAGTCTGCTCGTTTTGGCCAATAGCTACCGTTCTCACTCTCTTCAGATTTTAGGCACTTATCAAGATAACTGAGCGCGTACTCTGGCAATAACGTAATGGGTAATTGACCCGATAGCTTGGCAAAAATTGCCCACTTTATCAGCTCAACTACTGCATCTTTATACACAATTGGGCTTAGTTTAAATGCAATTACTTTGTCATATTTTTTGACTTGCGAATTAGATTTATTAAAGCGCCAAATGCTCACACCGTCGTTTAATGCCGCTTGTTCGGCAGTGGTGCGTCTGGCAACTTGCCAATACAGATGTGACAACCAAAACTTGAGTAAATGCCTAGGACTGGCAGAATTGGGCAATATATTTAACCACTGTTTGGGTGATTTCTCGGCGTAGGACATACCTGCCTGTAGAGGAGAGCGACTATTATGAGTATCTATCGACACTGATATTGGCGCTAATATTGGTACTGAGCCTTTTATCTTAATGATTTTAGGTAGTAACTTAAGCAGTGATTCATTGTCAGTACGATTTAGTATGGTCGCCAGCTCTATCTGAACAGGGTGCTCAGAGGTTGGAGTCAGTAACTGTAAACCACCTGCGCTATCTTCTCCAGCCTCATCAAAGCCATTAGCAGCTAGCTGCTCTTTGAACTCTAGACATTGCTGTTGCAGTTTCTGTTGTTGATTGGGCAATGTAGTTTGGCGAGCCACACCTGCCGGCATGATTTTTTGATACATCAAGATTTGACTGTCTTGTTTAGACGTGTTGTCAGCATTCTTATCGGTGGCATCGTTGCCCAGTTTATTTATCAAATGCTCTTTAATCTGATAGGTGGTCAAACTGTCTAGAAACAGTGGCTCTTGATGCGCCATTGCTTCCTCGCCTTGCACCACATGTACCTTTTGGGTACGTAAAAATGCCTTAGCAGGATGACGTACTTGGTAGGCTAATACTCCCTCAACGTCTATCTCTCCAATGTTAAATACAGTATCAGACAGGGTCTTGATGAGCGCCTCATTCATATCGCTACTATCACTGACATCAGCAGTACTATCTAGCGCTAGCATCTCAATCAATACAGAGAAAGTTTGACTGTCTACTTGTCCCATCTGACCCAAACCTTGACCAAGCACCTGAGAAATAGATTCATATTGCTCTTTTGTCGGCAATCCTACCAGCTGTGGATGCTCGCTAGATACTCGACCCTTCAAGGTATCAAACACAGCTTGCCAAAGCGGCGCAGGCGGAAACTGCTTTTTTTGCGCTAATTTGGTTTTGCGCATGGCTTTATTTAAGATAGCGTCTAATTCATCAGTCATATCAACAGGGATGTTATTTTGAATACCGATATCTGCATTCTGATTGGGTTTAGAAGTATGATTTGAAATATCAGCATCTTCAATTGCAGTCTCAAACAGACTCTCATGAAAAGGCAGTGCGGGATGCTCAGTCAGCAGCCACTGCTTAATTAATTTAGGCAAATAGCGCTTGAGGCTCTCGGTAGTGGGATCAATATTCTCAGGCAATGTTTCAAGCGAGTTCACCTGCCATTGCACTTCGCCTTGCAAAAACTGCAATAGCTCACTCACTGGGTTGGCTGGCAGATGCTCATGGGTGTCCGTCAAGCTTTGACCGTTATAAAATATCCAGCAAGCACTGCGCGCGCACAGTAGCGCATCTAAAAATGCGCCGTTGTCATCATCTTCACTGACTCTGTCACCGCGACGTGCATTAGTCGCTTTTATCAAGTCATAGCGGTTATCACGGTCACGCCCAGGAAACTCAGAGAGGTTCATATTAAGCATCACTACCAATTCAAAGGGCACGTTTCTTAATGCACCAAATTTACCAAAGGTAATTACCCCAGTTGGCTCCGCACTGACCTGCTGACTTTCAAGCTCTGCTTCGATACTGTCTAGCATAAAGCTTAGCTTTAGCGGCAACTGCTCTACACCTGCCAGCCTTTGCTCTACTTCTCTGTTGTCAACATCACCACTAGAGTACTGCCTATAGTGACGATTGGCTCGCAGACTTGACTTAAAGCCATTCATTGCGTTGTAAATGGCGCGCATGGTACGCGTTTGATCCACATCGCCAAAGTAGCGATGGATAACTTGTAGCTCAATCTGATCAAGCCAGTCTTCTGCTTTCATTTTTTGTGTATGATCATCACGTCGTGCGACCAAGCCAATGTAAATACGGCAAAGGGCTTCAACAATCATTGCATCGTTTAGGCTCACCTGTGGCAGCGGCAAGCTCATTTCTGGCAACGCAGTGCTTGGCCAATCATCCTGAGCTAAGGGATATAAGCAGTCACTCAAACTGGCTTCTGGCATCACCAGACCTAACGTTAGTCTATCTAGCGCTTGAGCGAAGCTAAATCGATAATCATAGTCGTTACTGTCTAAGGTTTGCTTGAGATGTAACTCATCAAAACCACGGATGAAACCTGCCTCTACCAACAAATCGCAACCACGGCTCATTTGTTCGCGTGTTAACCCAAAACTTTCAAACAAAGGCGGTAGCATCAGCCAGTCCAAGACCTCAGCCGCCTCAAAACGGGCGCTTTGACTGCCTAACAGCTTATAAAAACCAATAATGGCTTCCCATAACTGGCGAATGTCTGTATCAACAACACCAGTCACCTTAGCAGGCAGAGTCAAACCATCTTGACCTTTACCATTAACAAAAATAGAGCTGATCAGCGCATGATGCCGCTCAACATCAGGTAGCAGAACAACAATATCGGATATATGACGCTTTTTCTCGCCAAGTTTGAGAGGCTCATTAAGCCAGCGCCCAATCATAATGCGCAGCACTTCAAGCTGACGTTGTAAACTATGGCAGGAATGAATGCTTAGGCTATTATCTTGCGCAGATATTGCCCAAAAACGGTCTTTTTCAAAGCGCTTATTTTCTAATGCCTCATCTTCATACCATGGTGTTTCTTGCTCTTCATCAAAGCCCAGCTCTATTTGCTTACTTACTTCCTGTGAAACTTTTGCAGCCGTTGCTTGCTGGGTAGATTTTTCATCAAGCATCAACACATCGTTTTGCAAACGTCTAAGTAAACTTGGGCTATTTTGCACAGTTTGAGAGCTATTAATGTTGTCAATCTCATAGACGCTATCATCAAAATCCAGACCAAACTCATCATCACTATTCTCAAAGTTATCTTGCCACTCTACAAGCGCATCTTGATATTGCTCATTACCTGACAAGTTGGCAAGCATCGCAAAGGTATCGCGTGACTGCTTGCCCAAACGTGACAGCAAGCTGTGCCCATAATCACGTAAGAATACACTTTCGGGATTAATAATCTGCTGGCGTTGCAACCACGATTTATCAACAATATCCGCCCAAAACAGCTTTGATGGATTGTAATGTAATAGCGTGATGTCCATATATTTTGACAATCGCTGCAAAAAATCAAGCTCGGTCTGCGGCAATTGCTGAATGGTGAAAATACGTAGGACTTTGGGTAACTGACTTTGCTCGCCAGCCTTATTTGACTTTAGTGCTTGCCAAAATATTTCTTCCAATACAACGCGGTGCTGATGTACATCGGCAAATAAATGCGACCATAAGAAGCGCTGAGCAACTTCTAACTCAGCATAATGCTCAACCAACCACTCAGGCGTGCCGCGCGCATATTTATCAAAGCGCAATGACAAGGCATCTTTATCTGCTATCAACTCGCTCACATTGAGCGGCTTATTATGCGACCATAGTGCCAGCCAATCTTCACGATGGGTCAGATAGCGGTTAAACACCCGCGCCAAATCACTTGCCAGCTGCCAAATACGCGCATCTTGTTGCGCTTTATCCTGTCGTAAAAGGTCTTGTTGCACATTGTCTTGCTGAGCATTTTCTTTTGGCTCATCAATCAAAGACGCCAGTAGTGGATTAACTGGATGTTTTTCATCTGCAATAATCGATTCTTGATAGTAGGTCAAATAGCCAAACAATCGCCATTGCATCACCGTTGGCGACAGTACCGCAACCTCAGGCACATTTAAAGTGACCGCTTCTGGATTCTGCTCCAACAAATATGTGTTATGACGGCTCAACACATCCTGCATCAATGTCCACTGATATTGACCCCAAAATTTAGTATGCACTAAGGTGCTAATACCAGCACGGCTGGCAATGGTCTTATCCAACCAATCGCCCAAAACCATTGAAGGCACAATGACAATAAAAGGCTCAAAAATAGGCTGATTTTTGGACTGATATTGCACAAGAAGCTGATCAACGAGATTTTCGGTGCGGTGGGATTGTATAATTGTAAACATAGATGACCATCAACTTAGGACAATAAAACAAGAGGTAAAAAACACATATTATTAATAAGCGACATTCTATAATAACACGCGTACATTGAGCACAAATACTGACAAACACGCCAAACATGAAAATTAGCGACTTTTCTATCGTTAGCTAGAACTAATTTCTACACATTACGATATAACAATTATCAACGTTAGCAGGAATATTTAACCATCGTGGTCTTTTCAGTTTTCTGCTAAAATACCAACCCTTTTATGCTTTTAATAATTTATATCATCATTAACATGCTTGAAATATATAAAGCACAAATAAATGGTTTAGCATTAACGTCGTCTTGTATATAACGATGTTAGGCTATGTAGAAGACATAGCGTTGTAGTGTGCCATTAACGCAACAGGCTTGCTAGTAACGTATGTGATATTGCGACATCTAGTGTCGTATGTAAGAATGACGTGCTTTTTATCGAGCATAAAGTGTGTCATGCATAAATATTATAGAGTCTTACCTGCATATTATTACTACTGTTTTGACTTCCTATTTGTCCATTTCCTCAAAAATAAGCAACGCCCTATGAAAGACTATAAACTCATTTTGGTTGGTCTACTGATATTGCTACTTATTGTCGCTATTGGTATTTTTACTTGGTTATGGCAGAGCAACCGTAAAAATACTCATCCGCTACCTATTGCAGTCAGTCAAAATGAGCAGTCAGCAACAGATAACGCCGATAGCGCGCCTGCAAGTGTCTTACGTATACAAGCAGAAAATAGTATGCAAGTGCCGCTTAATGATGTCATTGCTAAGTTTGAGCAGCGCTATCCAAACGTGCAGCTACTGGTAAACTATGTTGCCCCATCGGTACTATTTACCCTGCCTAATATGAGTCATCCACAGCAGAACAGCTCGGATTTTATGGTGAGTATTGATATCGTCATTGCTAATAGCAAAATATCTCAAACACAATTATCACGTTTACAAAATATATTAAATGTGGCTCAGGCTGAGCGTAATGCCAGTAAAATCAATGCCAATGGTATGACCCAAGAGACGAGTCAGCCCAATAATATCGACCCCTCTATTAACAATGATAATAATCAAGCGCGGCACTTAGCCTCTTTTAATTATGCAATAAAAGGCAGCAGCGCGGTTGATGGGGTTATTTTGACCGAAAATCCAATGACGAGCAGCTTTCGTAACTTTTTGCTCTCAAGTAGCGGACAGGATGTGCTAAAAAAACACGGTTATAATGATATAGATGGTTATAAAAATAGTGTAGATGAGCTGTTTAACCCTGCATCGAGCCATAAACGCGCTCGAGGGGAGTCTTCCGTGAAGCTTACCGATGCTCTTAGTAACGGTCAGAAGTGATAATGACTATTATGATTGGCTTGTAAAGACTCTTGACAAACAAAGATAGCTGTCTTTCTACTCTAGAACGAATTGCTTTTATGCCCTTTTTTTTCTACAATAACCCTCCCTTATGCGCCTATAGCTCAACAGGATAGAGCAGTTGCCTCCTAAGCGATCGATCCGAGTTCGAGTCTTGGTGGGCGCACCATATTACTATACCGCACTAACCCCAATTACCCCATAAGCCTATACGCCACGGGTTTTTTTGATGTCTTATCGCATCATAACATTGCATAACTTACGATGCATTTTCATACAGCATACCGTCAAAACACAAAATATCCGGCATCGCTTATTAAGCCAACCAGCTCATGCTTTTAGGATGTCCAAACTTATTAAAGGCATGAGAATAGTTATCCACTTTCAAAATACAAAAAAGCCTTTCAAGCTTTATACTTCATAGCTTAAAAAGCTTTATCAATCACATATTTTTATCTAGGTAAGGGTCTTAATATTGGGGTTTGCCTAAAGCCGCTCTTACTCTATCTTCAACATCGATTTCGCCACAGCTTCGGCCACTTTTATGCCATCAATCCCTGCTGATAATATGCCGCCTGCGTAGCCTGCGCCCTCGCCTGCCGGAAATAAGCCTTTGGTGTTAATGCTCTGGAATTCTTTATTGCGTTTAATACTTATTGGTGACGATGTTCTAGTCTCTACACCAGTTAGTAAACCGTCGTCAGATGAAAATCCTTGGATTTTTTTGTTAAACGCTGGAATGGCTTCACGTATGGCATCCACGGCAAAGTCAGGTAACGCTTTGCTTAAGTCGGTTAAGGTAATGCCCGGTGTGTAAGAGGGTTTTACATCGCCTAATTCTGAGTCTGGTTTGCCTTTTAAGAAATCACCAATGGTTTGCGCTGGTGCACTGTAGTCTTTGCCGCCTAATTCAAACGCTAAAGTTTCTAGTTGTCTTTGTAATTCGATACCAGCAAGAGGATGGTTTGGGTAATCTCGCTCTGGGTCGATACCTACCACAATAGCACTGTTGGCGTTGCGCTCGTTCCTTGAATATTGGCTCATGCCGTTAGTGACAACACGGCCTTCTTCTGATGTTGCGGCAACCACAGTTCCGCCTGGACACATACAGAAGCTATAAACAGAACGACCATTTTTGCAATGATGAACCAGTTTATAATCTGCAGCGCCAAGTATTTCGTTTCCAGCATTGTCACCAAAGCGTGCTTGGTCTATGGCTGACTGTTTATGTTCAATCCTAAAGCCAATCGAGAAAGGTTTTGCTTCAACATACACGCCTTTATCATAGATCATTTGGAAGGTATCACGGGCGCTATGACCAACAGCAAAAATAACATGGTTAGTTTTTAAGATTTCGCCATTACTAAGTGTCACGCCAGTTACTTTTGAGTCAGTGATATGCAAGTCATCTACGCGAGTAGCAAAACGGACTTCACCACCGAGTTTTATGATCTCGGCACGCATTTTTTCTACCATGGTGACTAATTTATAAGTACCTATGTGTGGTTTACTAACAAATAAGATTTCCTCTGGTGCGCCAGCTTTTACAAATTCTGTCATGACTTTACGGCCATAATGATTGGGATCTTTCACTTGGCTATATAACTTGCCGTCGGAAAAAGTACCTGCTCCGCCTTCACCGAATTGTACGTTTGACTCTGTGTTTAATTTACGCTGACGCCAAAAGCCAAAGGTGTCTTTGGTGCGTTGTCTTACTTCATTACCACGTTCAATGATAATAGGTTTAAAACCCATTTGGGCAAGGGTGAGTCCAGCCATTAATCCACAAGGACCAAAACCAATAACAACAGGGCGCTCGGTTAAATCTTTTGGCGCTTCACCTACATATTTGTAGCTGGTATCCGGTGTTGCTTTAACATGGTTGTCTGACTCAAATTGAACCAGTAAATCATTGGTTAAATCCGAGTCAGTCAGTGTGATGTCTAGCGTATAAATTAATTGGATATTTCTTTTATTACGAGCATCATAACCACGTTTAAACATCACAAATGACGCCATTTGCTCAGGAGAAATTTTGAGTTTTGTCGTTATAGCAGTCGTTAGATCTTCAGGTGCATGATTTAATGGCAATTTAATTTCAGTTAAACGTATCATTGGTTACTCATAAACTCGTGTAGAAAACAGTCTCGCATTTTACTGGTACTGATACAAATAAGCGAATAAATATTTTACTTATGCAGGGTAAATTTATGGATTTGACAGCAGGGGTCATATCAAAGTAACCAACTACTTGCGAAAACTAAATAACCTAAAAAATTTAAGCTTAACTATTTACAATAAATGTGAGCAATCACTCAAATTACCAACTAATTTTTAATTTGCTGTGAAATATAACTATCTAAACCCTACCCTAATAATGATGACTGCATGACTGAATTTACCCGACACGACAAACAAAGCGCCCCAACAGACAGCCAAGCATTGCTTGATGTGTCTATCAAGGCTTTTTGCTTGGTGCCAAACTTACACGCTGTGATGGTAGAAGCACCCGGACTACTTAAAGGCTATCAACGTCTGCACCGGCTATTTTTGGACAGCCGTTTTGATGATGCAGAAACCACCGTTGTGTGGCAAAGCAGCAATGTCGAACACGCCTGCCATTAATGCCTGCCCAAACCGGCATTGCTAAAAGTATGAAAGTAGATGACGCGATAACCGACGCCTTGCGTAATGAGACCGCATTACCAATAGCACGTCTAGAAGCACTGCGCGACTTTACTCTTTCTGTAATTCGTAACCGTGGTGAGGTTGATGATAGCGCGGTACAAGCGTTTTTAGAGGCGGGATTTACTAAGCGTCAGATTCTGGAAATTATGCTTGGCGCGGCGCAAAAAGGCATGAGCAACTATGCTAATCATCCATACTAGCCATCTGACCAATACTCCGATAGACAAGCTATTCCAAAAATTCGAATGGCATAAAGCTTACTAATAATACTGACTCATAATGTGACCGGTTTGGGATTATCATAATTTCTCTAAGGTCTTTATACTGTTGTTTGAAAGGCTGTTGTTCAAAGGTCAATCGGGCAGCAGTTTTTCCAGTTAAATTCATCGACAATCGCTAACGAGAAATTATATGGAACATTCAGCGCCGTTATCATCAGAACAATTATTGTCACAGCAACCATTAAAAATAGATATCGTATCAGACGTCGTTTGCCCTTGGTGTATCATCGGCTATCGACAGCTGGCTGAGGCATTGGAGCAAACCAATACCGCATATGACATTCAATGGCATCCGTTTGAGCTAAACGCGAACATGCCAGCCGAAGGACAAAATCTGCGCGAGCATATCATCGAGAAGTACGGCAGCAGCGCGCAAGAATCTAACGATAGCCGAATCAGAATGACAGCAGCAGGGGCAGAAGTTGATTTTGAGTTCCACTTTACTGACGACACGCGGATACATAATACTTTTAATTTGCACCAACTGCTACATTGGGCAGATCAGCAAGGGCGCATGCACGATTTGAAGGAGGCTTTATTTAGCGCTCATTTTACCAATAATCGTAATATCTCTGATGGTAAGGTGCTGGCAGATATCGCCGCAGAGATTGGCTTGGATCGTACAGAAGCATTAGCCGTACTTAAAGACCAACGCTTTGCTAAAGACGTGCGCGCCGCTGAGCTACACTCGCAGCAACAAGGCATTCAAAGCGTGCCAGCGGTTATTTTTAACAACCGTTATCTGATTAGTGGCGCGCAAGGGGTTGAGAATTATATGAGCATTCTAAAGCAGTTGGCTGATATGCCCGATTAATATTTGACTAAAGCCAGTCAAACCATATCTAAAATTTCTGAGCCTTGCTGTAATACTTAAACGGACATTTTATGATCAAAAAGATATCTTTGTTAATACTTGCAGCACTTGCTATCGTTCTGTTTTTTCATTTTGACCTGAACCAATTATTAACGCTTGATGGGTTGAAAGGCTCAATGGCGCAATTTAGCCAATATAAAGAACAAGCGCCATTCTTGGTTATTGGTAGTTTTTTCTTACTGTATGTATTGGTAACTGCGCTATCCTTACCGGGCGCGGCTATTCTGACCTTGGCCGCAGGTGCATTGTTTGGTTTGGTTGAAGGTTTATTGGTTGCCTCTTTTGCCTCCAGTATTGGTGCCACGTTGGCCTTTTTAGTTTCACGCTATCTTCTACGTGATACGATTCAGCAGCGTTTTCCAGAACGTCTTGCGGCTATTGATGCTGGCGTTAAAAAAGAAGGCGCATTTTACTTATTTACTTTGCGTTTAGTGCCGATATTCCCGTTCTTTTTAATCAATCTGCTCATGGGTGTCACCGCGATTAAAGCGCGGACATTTTACTGGGTGAGCCAAATTGGTATGTTGGCCGGTACTTTTGTGTTTGTAAATGCCGGTACCCAATTGGCGCAAGTTGAGAGCTTGTCAGGTATTTTATCGCTTAATCTGTTTTTATCCTTCGCATTATTAGGGCTTTTCCCACTCATTGCTAAAGTAATTTTAAATGGTTTTAAAAAACGTCGAGTCTATAAAAACTATCATCAACCTAAAAAATTCGACCGTAATATGATTGTCATTGGTGCAGGTGCGGGCGGCTTAGTGACGAGCTATATTGCAGCGGCTGTGAAAGCAAAAGTCACCTTAATCGAAGCTGGGGAAATGGGCGGTGACTGCTTAAACTATGGCTGTGTACCCAGTAAAACAGTCATTAAAAGTGGCAAAGTTGCGGAACAAATTCGTCATGGCGAGCGTTACGGCTTGGACAATATGATCCCACAATTCTCATTCAAAAAAGTAATGGCACGCGTACAAAAAGTGATTGACGACATTGCGCCGCATGACAGTGTCGAGCGTTACACCGATTTGGGAGTAGAAGTCATCAAAGGCTACGCTACATTAATTGACCCATGGACAGTAGAAGTCAAACTTAACGACGGCGGTACGCAAACACTGACAGCACGTACTATCGTTATCGCGACAGGCGCACGCCCCTTTATCCCGCCATTACCGGGTATTGAAAACACTGGCTATGTCACCAGCGATACCATATGGGGTAAATTTGCTCAGCTTGATGAAGCACCAAAAAAGCTCGTGGTACTCGGCGGCGGACCGGTTGGCTGTGAGCTGGCACAAAGTTTTGCTAGGCTTGGTTCAAGCGTTACCCAAATTGAACGGGGTGCTCGCCTGATGAAAAAAGAAGATGCTGAGGTGTCTACCCTTGCACATAAATCATTAACAGCAAGCGGTGTTAATATTCTAACCGAGCATCAAGCGATACGTTGCGAAGCACGTGGTGGTAAGAAACTCATTATCGTTAAGCATCAACAACAAGAATTTGCTATTGAATATGATGAGCTGCTTTGTGCCGTAGGTCGTAGCGCGCGCCTTGAAGGTTACGGTCTTGAAGCATTGGGTATCGAGACGGATCGTACGATTGTAACCAATGAATATTTAGAGACTTTATATCCAAACATCTATGCTGCGGGCGATATCGTTGGCCCTTATCAGTTTACTCATGTAGCCTCACATCAAGCATGGTTCGCCGCTGTAAATGGTCTTTTTGGTCATCTTAAAAAGTTCAAAGTTGATTATCGGGTGATACCGTGGACGACCTTTATTGATCCAGAAGTCGCGCGCGTGGGCATTAATGAGCAAGAAGCCTTAGATAAAGGCATCGACTATGAAGTCACCCGTTTTGAGTTTAAAGAATTAGACCGCGCCATTACTGAAGGCGCAACTGAAGGCTTTATCAAGGTCATTACCCCTAAAGGCAAAGATAAAATCCTTGGGGTGACGATCGTCTCTGAACATGCAGGCGACTTATTGGCGGAATTTGTATTGGCAATGAAGCATAATTTAGGGCTTAACAAAATACTCGGCACTATTCATAGCTACCCGACTTGGGCTGAAGGCAACAAGTCGGTAGCCGGTGAATGGAAACGGTCACATGCGCCTGAAGGCGTTTTAAAATGGATAGAAAAATATCATGCGTGGCGTCGGGGATAATCATTCGACAATCTATGAGATAATTTGCGATAATCCGTTTTTAAGTAAAACTTTGTTTGATAAAACAGGTATTCTTACTAGCTTGACGATATAACGTAACAAGCATCCTTGCCACTCGAACTTTAAAAATAAATGTTAGATCACAACTGGACTCTACATGCCCGTTATCAAGTCTTTGCGCAGATACAACATATCTCGCCTTTATTGGGTAATGCTTGGCATTGTTTTAAGTATTTGGATGGGCATCACAGCAAGCACGGCAATTACCCGTACCAGTATCGAAGAGCAGTCGTACTGGCAGCAGATAGAAACGCAGGGTAAAAACCAAGCGGTTTACTTTTATGCATGGGGCGGTGATCCGCAGATAAATGCCTACCTAAAATGGGTAGCCAAGCAAGTTAAGACCAAATACAATATCAATTTAGTACATGTCAAACTCAGTGATACCAGCGAAGCCGTCAGCCGAGTATTAGCTGAAAAATCGGCAAGTAATAACAGCCAAGGTAGCGTTGATTTGGTATGGATAAATGGGGCTAATTTTGCCACTATGAGCGAGCACTCATTATTATTGAAACAATGGTCCAATAAACTACCAAACTTTGCCCTTACCGACCCCGATAATAATCCTGCCGTTACCTTTGATTTTGGTATTCCTACTGAAGGTATGGAAGCGCCATGGGGTCAGGCGTCGCTTACTTTTTATTACGATAGCTTAGCGATTGACGAAACAAAAAACAATCAACCACCGACCACGTTAAATGAGCTAGCACGCTGGAGCGCTGAGCATCCTGGACGCTTTAGTTATCCTAAGCCGCCTGACTTTTTGGGCATGAGCTTTTTGAAATATGCCTTAGTCATGCTCCACGAGCAAAGCCCTGACAGTATAGTCAAAAATAGTAAAGCACAGCTGAACCAGCCAGCGACCGAGCAGAATACAGCGCTAGTCTTAGAGCCATTATGGCAGTTTTTAGATAAGTTGCACCCGACTTTATGGCGTAAGGGCGAGTCTTTTATACAAAGTGGCGCGCAGATGCGCCGCTTAGTCGACGATACCGAACTCAGCTTAGCCTTTACCTTTTCAGCGCCGGAGATACCTGCTGCGGTACAGCGTTATGATTTACCGACAAATATTCGTAGCTATGGTATGGATGACGGCAGCTTGAGCAATACCCATTTTGTCGCCATTCCTTATAACGCCAGCCATCAAGCTGGCGCACAGTTGGTTGCTAACTTTTTACTCAGCCCCGCCGCGCAGGCACACAAACAAAAACCTCATATCTGGGGCGATAGCACTGTGCTGGTTCAATCCATGCTCAGCCCCGAGCAACAAGCCTTATTTAAAACCAGCACGCCACATCCTAGCGCTTTGCCTGTTAACAGTATCAAACGCACAGTGAGCGAGCCGCATCCCAGCTGGGTTGAGGCAATTATGCAAGGCTGGCAGATGCGTTATGGGGTCAGTCCATGAATGCCGAGCCTAATAAAAAAGCAGACGATAAAGAATCCAAGAGAACTGCGAGTGAAGAAACCGATAGCGTACCAATAGCGCATTACAAGGTCGATAACTTTACAAGGCTTGTAAAATTGAGCCCGCGATTTTTACTGCTGCTACTTATATTGCCGGTACTGGGCGGTTTAATCAGTGTGCTATTACCGGCCTTTGGTTGGGCGCCAGCACTTGAGCAAACAACATTTGGTCTGCAAGGTTTTAGGGCGCTTTGGCAAACGCCGGGGCTTGCGCAGATGGTTAACCTGAGCATAGCAGCGGGCTTAATAAGTACCTTGCTCGCCTTTGTCATAACGCTCATGATGCTGGCTGCTTTTTTTAATAGCGCGTGGCTGAGTCGTATTGAGCGTCTGCTGAGCCCTATTTTAGTCATTCCACATGCAGCAGCTTCGATTGCCGTTGGTTTTTTGATTGCGCCATCTGGTATGTTCTCTCGCATAATCTCACCGTGGTTAACTGGCTGGGAGCTGGCACCGCACGGTATATTCCCGCACGATGCTTATGGCATCAGCATTATTTTGGGCTTAACGCTAAAAGAGCTGCCGTTTTTATTACTCATGGCGCTTGGTGTATTGGCACAGCCTGAATTTGGCAAGAAGTTACACCAGCAGCACAAAGTAGCGCTCAATTTAGGCTACTACCCAATGACAGCTTTTTTTAAAGTGGTATTGCCCAACCTTTATCCGTTGTTACGTCTGCCTATATTTGCCGTACTTGCCTATGCCAGCGCCAGTGTCGAGATGCCGCTTATATTAGGTCCCAATACCCCGCCAACACTTGCTGTTGCCATTATGAACTGGTTTAATGATGTTGATTTAAACTTACGTATAAAAGCCTCTGCTGGTGCCGTATTACAGCTTGCCCTAACCGCTGGCTTACTTGCCTTTTGGCTGGCTGGTGAAAAGGTTGTAAAGTACTTATGCAAGCAGTCCATCACTAATGGTCGACGCAATTATGGCGATACTGTTTGGCAAAAAATAACCGTCGTCGCCACCACTGTGGTTATCGGTTTTATAGTAACGGCATTGATTGGGCTAGTGATGTGGTCGGTTGCAGGGTTTTGGCGCTTTCCAGCAGCGCTACCAGAGCAATTTGTACTACTACATTTTCAAAGCGCTTTTATGCAAATAGGCAGCCCACTCTTTAATACGATTACTATCGGTCTAATGACGACCACTTTTGCTGTGGTGCTCACTTTACTCTGTTTAGAATCAGAACAGCTGACTGACAAAGCTATATCCCCTTTTACCAGTTTGATTATTTACTTACCACTGTTAGTGCCCAGCATTGCCTTTTTATTTGGCTTGGTATGGTTACAGCAATTGATCAATAACCAAACCGAGTTTTTTAACGTGGCTTTTACCCATTTATTATTTGTCCTGCCTTATGTGTTTTTATCGCTATCGAGTAGCTACCGGCGTTTAGACCCTCGTTTTGCCAATGTGGCAGCAAGCCTTGGCGCTACCCCTAGCAAAGTGTTTTTTCAAGTTAAATTACCACAGCTATTTGCACCTATCTTGATTGCAGTAGCATTAGGCTTGGCGATCAGTTTTGGCCAGTATTTACCAACTTTGCTAGCGGGTAACGGACGTATAGCTACTATAACGACAGAAGCAGTTACCCTTGCTAATGGCGCCAGCAGACGCACGAGCGCTGTTTATGCCATCATCCAAATGGCGCTACCACTAATCGGTTTTACGCTGGCGTGGATACTACCTAAGTACTTTTTTAAAAGTGCGAGGCTTTAAAACAGAACTCAAAGCTCATGTTTTTAAACATAGGTCACATTATAGGACTCTTGATGCAATCCTCTTTACAGATAAAAAACTTACAGCTTTATCGTCAAGACCAGTTACTGCTTAGTTTAAATGAGCGAGTCAATGGCGGCGAGATACTTACTGTTATGGGACCTTCAGGCAGTGGTAAATCGAGTCTACTAAACTGGCTAACCGGTACACTTGCCAGCAGCTTTAGCGCTAATGGTGAAGTCTGGTTGAACGAAAAAAATATTGATAATTTGCCAACGCATTTGCGCCACATTGGGGTGCTATACCAAGATGCCTTATTGTTCTCGCACTTATCGGTTGCGGGTAATATTGCCTTTGCGATGTCTAAAGCTAATAAAGAAAGTGGTAAAAAAATCAATAAAAAACAACGGCTGGAAAAAATAGATGAAGCACTGACACAAGTGGGTTTAGCGGGTATGGGCAACCGCCATCCTGATAGCCTATCTGGTGGCCAACAAGCGCGGGTTGCGTTACTACGACTGCTTCTTAGCGAACCGAAAGCTATTTTACTCGACGAGCCATTTAGCAAGCTGGACACCCAACTAAGAGTAGATACACGCCAATTGGTATTTGAGCAAATTCGTAATCGTAATCTACCTGCTATTATGGTCACTCACGACCATAGCGATGCTGAGGCAACCAATGGCACAGTGATTCATTTAGAGAGTGTTTGTTTAAAAGGCGTTTCAGAACCCTAATTTTAGAGCCATAGTTTTAGAGCCATCAGATGAACCAAAAAGGCAACCAGCATGCTAGATAAGTACCTCACTCCCATTATAAAACCACTGTTAACGCCAGTAGTGATACTACTGCATAAGCGTTCTATAACGGCAGATCAGCTGACGGTGGTAGGGTTTTTAATTGGGCTGCTGGCATTACCATTACTTGCCTTTGAGTATTGGTATGCAGCATTAGCGGCTATTGTTTTAAACCGGATTTTTGATGGACTTGACGGGGCGCTAGCGAGATATGCCAAGCAAAGCTCAAGCGCTGGTGGCTACTTAGACATTACTCTCGACTTTTTATTTTACGCAGCGATTCCGCTTGGATTTATCCTTGCTAATCCTGAGCAAAACGCAATCGCTGGTGCCTTATTATTAGCGACATTTATTGGAACGGGCTCAAGCTTTTTAGCCTTTGCTATTGCGGCTGAAAAGTTTAAAATTGATAGACCACAGTTTAAATATAAAAGCTTTTATTACTTAAATGGTCTCACCGAAGGTACAGAAACTATTGCGCTATTTATAGCCTTCTGCATCTGGCCGCAGCATTTTGCCTTTTTCGCGACGCTCTTTGCTATTGTCTGTACGATTACTATTTTTACCCGCATATACGGCGGTTACCATACCCTCAAACAGCAAGAAGGCAAAATCTAATCAGCGTAGAAACTGAAATAAATGGAGCAACCAATGACATATGAAATATGGTGGCGACTTGGCTTCTTTTTAAGCATTTTAGTGATAATGATGCTATTTGAATGGCGAAAACCCGCACGACAATCGCCCATTAAAAGTAGCAAGCGTTGGTTCGCTAATTTTGGCTTGGTATTTGTCTCATCGCTTATTGCCCGCCTAGCAGTACCGATTGGTCTGACTACGGTGGCAGTTTATACCCAGAAAAACGGTATTGGCTTATTTAATCTAGTAGAGTTGCCAAGTATTATTGTCATTGTGCTTAGTTTGGTTTTGCTTGATATTTTAATTTATTGGCAACATCGACTGTTTCATCGCGTCCCTATATTGTGGCGTTTGCACCGTGTCCATCATGCCGATGCGCATGTTGATACCAGCACCGGTCTTAGGTTTCACCCGCTTGAAATTATACTCAGTATTCTGATAAAGCTGATTGCCGTTATCGTACTGGGCGTGCCTGCGATAGCCGTACTCATATTTGAGATCGCGTTAAATGGTTTAGCATTGTTCAATCATGCCAATATTCGCCTGCCACCAGCCATTGAAAAACCAGCGCGCCTGATATTAATGACCCAAATTTTGCACCGTATCCACCATAGCCAAGTCGTCAGTGAGACCAATTCTAACTATGGCTTTAGTGTCATTTGGTGGGATAAATTTTTCGGTAGCTATAAAAGTGTCGCAAAAAAAACCGATGCTCAACTTGATATCGGTTTAATTGAATATCCCATTGCCCAACAAAATGCCTCATTGTGGCGCTTATTAATCATGCCATTTCAGAATAAATGAGTGTCTTATGCATGGGTTGCTGCCATGTTATTTATATCACCTTTATAAAGCGCTTCCAAAGATAACGCCATATCTTCGGCAACTTCATGGACAGCGCTACTATCAACTTCACGCTGAGCAAAAGCACGTAGAACCATGACTTCAGCTTGCAATCTTCGACCAAGGCGGGCAGGATTTAGCTGATTGTCTATCTCTCCGAGCTGCTGCGATTTGATAAAACAGATTATAAAGTATGTTTCCATCCCTGCGAGCATTGCTTCAACTTTCTGCAAAGCTGATGCCTCGCGTGCACCAAGCTCCAATAAACTCTTGACCAGCATACACGCACGCCTCGGTAATGCCTCATCGCGTAGACCGCCAAGTAAACGCAAATAAGCCGCCAACCCCAACAATGGCGAGCGGTGTTTGCTCAAGGTAAGCTCTAGCTCAGCCATTGCCATACGGGCATAGTAATCCAGTGCTTCTTGAAACAGCCCATCTTTGCTACCGAAAGCGGCATAGATACTACCGGGGCGCATATCGAGCGCCTTTTCTATATCCTTTAAAGAGGTGGCATGAAAACCCTTTTTCCAGAACAGCTGTAACGCTCGATCTAAAGAGTCTTGTCGATTATAAAGGGTGGCACGAGCAATGATGGATTCCAGTTTCTGCAAAGCCGTGATCCAGTGAGTAAGTAATGACAGTAGGATAAACGCGACAGCATAAATTTGAGTGATTGCTCAACCTTATCTTGAATAGTCATTACCGTCCAATTAAAGTTAAGCAACCAAGCTATATCATGACCCTTATTTCATTATCTATACGAGAAAGGAAGTCACATGGCTCAGAACAAAATAGCGCGCAATACAGTAGCTCAGAACAACGCTTGAGTAACATGCCAGCCCATCCCGACGTTATCCGCGCCCTCACCCACTTGCGTAGTGCAGGCTTTCGATTGGTAACCTTAACCAACTCACCGAGTAGCACATCACCCACGCCATTAGAGAAGGCAGGATTGAGCAAGTTCTTTGAACATAACTTTAGCGTTAAGAGCGTCGGTAAATTTAAACCTGCTCCCGAAATTTATCATCTGGTTGTTAAGGAATTGTCTGTTGAAACCTCAGAGCTGTGCTTAGTTGCCTGTCACCTTTGGGGCATCATAGGCGCACAAGCCGCTGGCTGCCATGCCGCATTTCTCACGCGACCACATAATACCAATCTCTTAGCAGCCAATGTTCCCGTTCCAAATTTCGTCGCAGCGGATTTGAACCAGCTTGCTGAGCAAACTATCTTGAGCAAGCAAATATAACTCTGTCATTGCAATATCAATCTTTGTTACGCACAATGATTATTTGGTGCCACTCATTATAAATACTAACCAATAGGCAAACTTATGATTAAAATCATTCCCATCCTCACTTTTGCATTGCTCGCCTCCTCTTGTGCAACTCTTGGACAAAATATGCCCACATCTCAGAATAACCAATCAGTCAAAGAGACTGCTACTTATGTAAACACTGCAGATGGATTGGTCACATTAGAGAGTGATTATTCAGTTAAAGAAACTGCCGATAGATTCGAATCTATTATCAAAGAAAAAGGTCTAACGCTATTTAGCAGAATTGATCACCAAAAAAATGCTAAAGGTGCTGATTTAGAGTTAAGACCAACAGAAGTGATACTTTTTGGTAATCCGAAAGCGGGCACCAAACTGATGCAATGCGCTCAAAATGTGGCGATTGATTTACCGCAAAAAGTACTTATTAGCGAAGGCGCTGATACAAAGGTAACGCTTTCATACAATAACCCCGACTATCTTAAAGCACGCCACAATATTCAGGGGTGTGACAAAGTCATCAGTGACATATCCACGCTTCTTGGTAAGCTAAGCACTGCTGCGACCTCAAAATTAGCGTAAGTTCCTGACAATTTTTGAGTGCACATCACCTAAGTCATTAGAGTTATAAAATGATTACCTAGCATACATGACGACAGGTTAATGATATATACATTGATGCTTTTGTTGGTGCTCTAAAAAATATACTGTTATCAGGCATAACCATAATTGATATAAAAGAACACCAAATTAAATGCCTTAAAATAGATTATTAAGCTTTTTAGACAAACAACAGATTATTCTAACGACTCCTTTTAGTTGGTGCCTAAGACGGTAGTTATTATCTTTTATGCTGATAGAAATATAGATAAATTTAAGCTGTTTAAGACGACATCGCAACTTTCTTGCCATAACTAAGTCGCGTTTGCCCCGAATATAAGCCACTAGTCTCACAATACTAATAGGCATCTATAGACACTCCAAAAAACGACCCAACAATGATACACTTATATATTAATTTAACAGCGCTAATAAATATAACCAAAAAAACTAAGGAAAGATAAAAAATGAAAATTGTAATCTTAGAATCTCTAGGGATTAATGATGAATCGTTCAATATAATAACAAAACCTTTAACGGATAATGGTCATGAATTAGTGATATATAATGATGGTAAATTAGATGACGAGACTATTAAGAACAGAATAAAAGATGCCGAGGTTTTAGTACTTGCTAATACACCATTAAGTAGCGATGTGATTGATGCTGCAGAAAAATTAAAGTATATTTCAATCGCCTTTACTGGTTATAACCATATCGATTTAGAAAAGTGTAAAGAGAAAGGCGTTAATGTTTCAAATGCCGCAGCCTATAGTACCCACTCGGTAGCAGAGCTTACTTTTGGACTAATAACGGCACTGTTACGTAATATTGTGCCGCTAGATGCGATAACCCGCGAGGGTGGTACTAAGAATGGTTACCGACAGAATGATTTAAATGGTAAAACCTTAGGCATATTAGGTACTGGCGATATCGGCAGCGCCGTCGCAAATTTAGGTTTGGCTTATGGCTGTAAGGTCATTGCTTATAACAGAAGCATAAAACAAGAACTGGTGGATAAAGGGGTAGAATATAAGTCGCTAGATGACGTCTTAAAAGCAAGTGACATTGTTACCCTTCATATCCCACTGACCGCTGAGACCAAAAACTTGATTGATAAAGATAAGCTGGCACTGATGAAAACCAGTTCATTCTTAATCAATACCGCCATTGGACCGATTGTTGATCATGATGCATTAGCAGAGTCACTGCACAATGGCACCATAGCTGGTGCTGGTTTAGATAGAGTTGAAATGGAACCACCTGTTCCTACAGATTATCCTATCTTAGATGCCCCGAACACGGTACTTCTTCCGCACGTCGGCTATGCAACAGAGGAAGCGATGGTAAGAAGAGCTGAAATTACCTTTGACAATATTGTTAAATGGGAAGAAGGCGTACAAGAGAATATCGTTATTTAAAACAGTGGAAACAAAAAAATCTATCGTCACGGTAGGTTTTTTTATTGCAAGGAAATAAGAGAGCGATCTAGTGAGACTGCAAAATAACATGAGAAAGTTGATTCATTTTTTCTCACTTAATGTTACCGCTATTGTGATTTAAAATGATAATTAATGCAGGTTGAAGGATAAATCAAGAACTTTGTTTTTTTCATAAAAAAACTGCGCTAACAACTTAATTGCTAGCGCAGTCTTAAAGGCAATAAATGACATATTCGAATTAACGATTATGCATCTATATGTCTTATTTTACTGGACGGATGAACGGCATATGACGATTCACGTCTTTGTACAGTAAGTATCTGAATGGACCAGGTCCACCAGCATAACAAGATTGTGGGCAGAACGCGCGCAGCCACATAAAGTCACCTGCTTCAACTTCGACCCACTCACCGTTTAAGTGATAGACCGCTTTACCTTCCAATACATACAAACCGTGTTCCATCACATGAGTTTCATCAAATGGAATCACGCCACCTGGTTGGAAAGTAACGATATTTACATGCATGTCATGACGCATATCAGACTGTTCTGTAAATCTAGTCGTTGTCCATACGCCACCAGTACCCGGCATTTCAATGGCTTCAACATCATGATCACTAGTTACAAACGCTTCAGGCACATCAACGCCTTCGCAATGTTGATAAGCTTTACGAATCCAATGGAATTTAACATGCTTGTCGCTATTGTTTTTTAGCGTCCATTTGCAGCCAGGTGGTAAGAATGCATAACCACCTGATTCAAGATGATGCGACTCACCTTCAATAGTAATATCCATTTCGCCTTCAACGATGAATATAACGCCTTCGGCATTGGCATCTAGCTCAGGCTTTTCTGAGCCACCATTAGGCTCAATTTCGACAATATACTGTGAGAATGTTTCAGAGAAACCTGAAAGTGGACGTGCAAGTACCCACATCCGCATGCCAGTCCAAAAAGGTAGATAGCTAATAACAATGTCGGTTAATACACGTTTAGGGATAATCGCATAGGCTTCAGTGAAGATAGCGCGATCAGATAGTAATTGTGTTTGAGGAGGCAATCCGCCAGTTGGTGCGTAATAAGTACTTTTTGTTGACATTATTAATCTTCCTTAGTGGTTTTTGGTTTTGTACTGCAAAATCAAGTGTCTGAACCTTTGAGTTTGAATCGTGGAACAAAGTTTAGGTATACCCGTTTGGCTGGGACTTTCCTTTAAACACTAAATCAGGTGCAGCTTGAAAGGCTATACTATCGTCAAAATCGCTAGACATAGCCCGGTGGTTTAAATCGTTTTTATTTCGTTTATCGATCACTGCTGCTATTTTTTTCTAATGGCGCAGAGACCTGTGATTCATCTAAAATCTCACGATTTAGCCAGTTGCAAATTTGTTAGCCAGAAATACGTAAAATTTCTCTTTCGACTAGAACTTTTTGAATGTTAAAAATATTGATTTGAGAGTTATGCACCGCATACAAGGTTGCACCAGTTGGTGAAGGTGCCCAAGCGTTGTTCGCACCAGTCTATAGATATTATATTTTAGATGATATTATAGCGGTTATTTCTTTTATCAAAAATCGCGCAAACATCTTTACCTAATTATGCTTTACTAAAAAAAGCACTCGCAAAGTCAATATTCACATTTCAATTTTCGTAAGCTACAACCCATGGCTGATCACGCATGGTATTTTTAGGCACAACCGGAGTATTAATCCCTTACAAATCAGGGAGCAATTCAGACAAGCGCGGAATGGCGAGTATACGTGATTTTAGTCCATTACAAATCAGTAAGCAGTTTTAGCTATACACATACAATTATTATTAATGAAAATAATAAATTACACTGATTAAAACAACCAATAAATATAAGCTTAAAAGCAGATACTTATTCTAATCATTTTTTTATAGCAAATCATACATCCAATGATTAATCTTTCCCTGAACTGTTAACCTATTATGTCAGTACAAAGCCTTTACACAGAGTCCAAGACTTACCATAGCTATATAGGAATAACCGTTCCGATTATCCCCATATGGTAGTAGATTTTGCTAAACAGTGCAATAGAAATTCAGTCGTCTGCGCCATTTATTCTAAATATTGCTAGATAAAATACCATTCTCCTCTCACATTGTTATTAGAGAATATCTGGGCGCAGTGACCTGAAATAAGTGGTAAACATAAAAAATACCATACTGTTGTTTTTTGGTTTATATAATTGTGATACTGCTAGTAGATCGTAAATTGTTTCAGAGCATAAATGATTTAATCATTGCAGCTCAAATCGTGAGTGCCAAAATTCGAGCTCATATACGCATCAGGATAGCGCTTGAAGCATGTTCTAATCAGCTTATATAAAGCTCAAGTTCCAACTCTTATGTCCTGTAAAGCACTTTAACCACATGCCAGCCGAATTTAGTTTTTACCAAATGGGGAGTAAAGAGTTCGCCATTGAAGCAGACTTTATCAAATGCAGGTACCATTTGACCTCGTTTAAACTCGCCTAAGTTGCCGCCTTTTTTACCTGATGGGCAAGTTGAATGTTTCTTAGCCAGTACATCAAAATGGGCGCCTTTTTTAAGCTTAGCAATAATATCGTCAGCCAACTCTTTGTCTTTTACTAAAATATGTAATGCGCTAGCTATAAGAGCCATAATGTAAACCTTTTATAAAATATCGCTTATCGAGCCATTATATCACAACTTACCTTGGCTACTGACCTCACTTATATACCCTACTTCATCAATAACTCCTGCTGCCAAAACTATATAAAAAATTTGAAAGTTTTTACTTACTAGGATTTTCGAAATAGCTTATTATAATGTTGCGGTTCCAGCAAACCTATTTCTTCTATAATAATAATTAAATAAAAAACCGACTGCCACTTTTAACAGTAACAGTCGGTTTTTTATTGATATATTCTAAGATTAGAAAGAAGTACGGCGATAGTTACGGTATTTAGGTAACCAGAAATTAGACTGTAAGCGACGTTCTAAATTTTCCAGCGTTACAGGTAATGCTAATTTATCTTCAACCGCTTGTAGGGCAACAGCATAGGCTATTTTTTCGCTAATCTCTCTAATGTATTTAATAGGCGGCAATATGGCACCAGGTGCTTTTTCATATTCCATTGAAATATCTGCCAGTGCTTGGCTAGCAGCCGTCAGCATATTATCGCTGATACTCGTCGCACGTGCTGCTAAAACGCCTAGACCAATACCTGGGAAGATATAGCTATTATTACACTGAGAAACCTCAAAATTCTGACCGTCATAAGTTGAATTAGGGAAAGGGCTACCTGTTGCTACGATTGCTTTACCTTTGCTCCAGTTCGTCACTTCCTGCGGTGTGGCTTCAATACGCGACGTTGGATTTGACAGCGGCAATACAATTGGATTTTCAGTATTAGCACATAACGATTCGATTAGATCTTTGGTAAACAGACCTTTTTGCCCGCTCACGCCAAACAATACGGTGATTTTTGCTTGCTTAACCACTTCTGATAAACTGAGCTCTTGGCCCTTATCCCAACTCGCAATATCCGATCTTTTTTGTACTAATGAGGCTTGGAATTCCTGCAGTTCTGTCATGTCGTCAGTTAGTAAGCCATAACGATCCACCATAAATACCTGTTTACGCGCCTGCTCTTCTGATAACCCTTCGCGCTGCATTTGGCGAATAATATGCTCAGCAATACCGCAACCAGCCGAGCCTGCACCTAAGAATGCTATTCTTTGCTCACTGAGTTTTTGACCTTTATTCAAACACGCTGCAATCAATGTACCGACTGAAACGGCAGCAGTTCCTTGAATATCATCATTAAAGCAGCACAGCTCATCACGATATTTATTCAATAATGGTGTGGCGTTCTCTTGGGCAAAATCTTCAAACTGTAGTAATACTTCTGGCCAGCGACGTTTAACGGCTTGAATAAATAGATCTACAAACTCGTTATATTCATCGCCAGAAATGCGTGGATTTCTCCAGCCCATGTACATAGGATCGTCAAGCAATTGCTGATTGTTAGTACCAACATCTAATAAAATCGGTAAGCAATAAGCTGGGCTAATACCGCCACAAGCCGTATATAAAGATAGTTTACCGATTGGAATGCCCATGCCGCCAATACCTTGGTCACCTAGACCTAAAATACGCTCACCATCAGTGACAACAATGACTTTTACTTTTTGTTTGGTGGCATTTTGAAGCATGTCATCAATTTTGTGGCGTTCAGGATACGAGATAAATAAACCACGCTTACGGCGATAAATTTGTGAGAATTTTTCACAAGCTTGACCAACCGTTGGGGTATATATGAGCGGCATTACTTCCTCAATATGCTGCTCAATCAAATGATGAAATAACGTCTCATTAGTATCTTGAATATTACGCAAGTAGATATGCTTGTCTATATCAGTGGTAAACGAGCGAAGCTGATGATAAGCGCGTAATGATTGTTCTTCAATCGTCTCAATCGTATGTGGTAATAAACCGGTTAGATTAAAGCTATCACGCTCTTCTGATGAAAAAGCGCTACCTTTATTTAACAATGGGGTTTCTAACAGTGCGGGTCCAGCAAAAGGAATGTATAAAGGACGTTTGTTCGACATAATTAAATCTTCTTATTAAAGGCGTATGAGTAAAAAAGTCTGCTCGGGCTGTATTGTACAGTGCTGCACCATACATAGCATCAGCATCTTTTTCTTATGTAGTGCGTCACTGAGTTGATATGCTAAATACCGAGGTTAAGCATAGCAAGTCAACTTTAGTAATCACTCTATGCGTAAAAACAGCTAGGACAGTTATAATCTAATAATTCATTTGAAAAAATAAATTATTAGAGTTATAAGTTTTAAATTTGCAAAAGTAATAAGCATACACTCGCGATTTGAATGAATATAGCGGCATTCCATTGCTATTAAATATGTTGTTACAATTAACCATTATAAGGCTATTAGCACTTTTAATAAATAGCTGACGCCTAATAATTGATAGGCAATTGAAGAACTTTGTCCATTATGATGGTTTATAAACTAATTATCTTGCAAAAGCTTTGCGGTATTGCTTATTTTAAACTCATGATACAAGTCAAAAAACGTCATTGGGTCTTCAACATTATCAAGTAAGCCTCGTTTATTGAGCGCCACAAACATAGCCAGCGCATAAGCTGTGCAATGGACGGTTTTCTTTGGATTGAATTCAAGGTCAGTAAAGGCTTGATATTGCATAACCTCTTCATGTAATTGAGGATTTTGCTTAAGAGCATTCACATATAACCAATCATAAAATGTAGTTACTGGCTCCACACTCCATTCCATACCAAAATAATTGTAGCCAATCAGCTCACCTGAAGTTATTAAGCGCTCGTCTTTTTTAACTTGTCTTGGCGGCGTATCTAGCAGATCAAGATAAGGACCACCGTTTTCAAAAACCTTACTGGCTTGAAAAGCGTTTTCGACACTATATTGCATGCCATCGTGCTCATCTGTTATCTGTAAGCTTAATGGACTTAGTAAAAAGCTTAACTTATTTCCAGACTTACTCGATAGCTCTAAGACATGATTAAAGCCATATTTTTTGCGAATCACTTGATGCATATCATTAATGGATTTTTTCTTTTGTTTGCTGGCAAATCCCACGTGCCGCTCAAACCTAACCATATCCGTTTTTACCAGATTGTCACTGTTGACCCTAGGCATAAATACGGGTCGGTGCTCTACCGCATCTTTTGTTTGTTCCATGGGATTCTGTCTGTGTTCCATAATGCTATACCTTATCTCTATGTTCTTATAACAAAATTCTTGTAATGATATGATTTATCAATGGTCTTTTATAATTGAGCTGAGAAAAACAGCATTTAAATCAGTAAGCTTTCCAAATATATCGTTATCCATTAACGCAATTCATCAACGACCGCGAGCATAGCAATCAACGAGGCTTCTCCCAGTTTAATCGAGCGCTCCGGTGACCAACCTGTAATGGCATCAGGCACATTATCGTTATCTTTAAACGGCATCTCTAAAGTATTGGCAAGGCAATCAAAACGTTCAGCAACCCAATTGGTAGCGACCGTCATATTTGCTTGTCCCGGTGCATCAATATCGTATCCTACTTCAGATTGAAAATCGGCACTGGCGAGCTTTAGTACTTCCGAAAATTTATCACGAAGTTTAGCCAATCTATCATTATAGCTTGGCGTCCCTTGCGAACCGGCAAGAAATACAAACGGCAAGGCTTCATCACCATGCACATCATAAAACAAATCCACACCAGTCGCTTCCATTTTATTAATAACATGAAATACTTCAGGGCTTTTTTCTAAACTCGGATTTGACCATTCACGGTTTAAATTAATCCCTGCTGCATTAGTGCGCAGATGCCCACGCACGCTACCATCAGGATTCATGTTGGGCACAATATAAAAGTTAGCCTTTTCTAATAATAATTTAGCCATGGCATTATCACTATCTAATAAACTATCTATCAAACCTTCGACTAACCATTCAGCCATCGTCTCACCAGGATGCTGACGCGCAATAATCCAGATATTGCGTTTATTATCGTCACCAATACCATCGCTATTTCCAATCTTTACCAAAGTTAAGTCGCGCTTATCCAATGTCCCCCCTAAATGCTCTAAACTCACTAGCGGATATGTTTGCACAGCTGCTAGTAAGTCTTGGTGACGCTCATAGCTGTAAGGGGCAAAATAAGCAATTTGGATAATTTCGCACGCCAACTCCACCACTATGGTTAATACACCATCTTTATAAGAGGTTGGCAAACGAAACCAATGCTGACGATCAATTGAGGCAACTGCTTGATAATTCTCCCACCCTTTTAAATATGATGCTTCACCCGCATTCATAATATTGAGGACATATTGCTCCCCAACTTGACCCTCTAAGCGAAAATTAAACCATTGCAAAAACTCACCACCAAAGTCTGGACGAATTGCCAGTTGGATGTCTTTTTTATCTTCTAAACTAATAACCTCAATATTGCCGGCATCAAAATTAGCAGTGATACGCATAGCCTTTCCTTAATCAGATTTTTCAGTTTTATGAGGGTGCTTTAAGAGTGAGCAGTCAGAGCAAATAATTTCTATTTTTGTATCAATAAGCACAAATATGATATTGCTTTTCTACCTCTAGCCTCAACTTTACTGCTTCAGTATACTTTCTAAAGTACTATCAATAAAGGCGTTGAAAAGCCTTTCTCATTTAAAGCCAAATTTAAAAAATGTTTTAGGGAAAAATAATAACGTCATCATCCTCTTGCCATGGCGTAAACTTGCTCATTGCTTGTATAAAAAATGGATGCTCCAACCAGTTTTGTAGCCATAGATGCAGATGTGGATAAGGAAGATTATAAAAAACAGCGCGATTTACATGAGCAAACTGGCGGATAAAAGGCATAATGCAAATATCGGCAATGGTTATACTATCACCCAGCAAAAAGGTATGTTTAGTCAGTAATGTCTCCAAAATCTGTAAAAAAACTTCGCCCTGCTCTCGATATTCTGTCTGAGTCATCTCAAGATAACGATCAGCATATTTATATCGATTTAGCCAATATTTAAAGTTATTATCATTTTGTTCAATCAATGCATTGGCTTCATGCGATACAGTGATATCTAATAACCCGTGTGGATCTTGCTGCTTAAGTGCCCACATTATAATCTCTATACTTTCTTCAAGCACATCACCATCCGCAAGCTGTAACACGGGTACCGTTCCTTTTGGACTAATGGCTAACATGGGCGCTGGCTTATTTTTTAAAACGATTTCGCGCAGCTCTACAGACAAACCGGCAAATAAAATACCAAGACGGGCACGCATCGCATAGGGGCAGCGACGAAAAGAATACAGGCGAGGAAATAATAAGGACATAGGTATCTTTTAAAGTTGATAAATAATTGAGTGAAAGTTGCAGGTTTAAAGGTATCGATTGCAGTGGTTACCTTTCATGATTACCTTTTATAGCTGCTCTGCAATAATCATAGAAAGCTAAGAAAAGGTTTTAAAAGCGATCTTTTAGTAAAATCAATGAGTCAACCCATATTATAATTGTAAAACGCAGCTTACAGTACATTTCGTATTTTACAAGGAGAGAGACAGTGAGCCTATCAAATAAAGCCGTCTTTGATGATTTCGTCCACGCTCAAAACATGATTTATTCTTCAGTGATTAACGAGCTGTCTCAAGGCAAAAAACGCACACATTGGATGTGGTTTATCTTTCCGCAGCTTCACGGGCTAGGATACAGTAGCATGGCACGGCGTTTTGCTATACAGAACTTGACGCAAGCTCAGGAATATTTGCAGCATGAGGTGCTTGGTAAGCGGCTATTAGAATGTACTGAACTGTTGTTAATGCATGCTGACAAAAGTGCTTTACAGATTTTTGGTTCGCCAGACCACTTAAAACTACACTCTTCATTGACTTTATTTACCTTGGTAGCAGGTGAGGATTCAGTTTTCGAACAACTCTTACAACAGTTTTTTTCAGGCAAATACGATTTAAATACCTTGGCTATTTTAGAGCAATAAAGCTGCTATAGAAAACAAAAGCAATCACTAATAGGCAATAAAAAATCCAATATTAAGCGCTTTATGCAAACGTCTAACATTGGATTCAGGTTATGCAAATTAAGATTACTTAGGTCAATAAAGATCAAATAGAGAATAAGTAGGCTTTAGTTTATCAACTAGCTGTCTAATAAATCTATCATACTCTGATACTTCTCTTTCTTAGCCGTAACCTTTTTACGCTCTTCGGCTCCGTCATTTGAAGAACTATCAGAGCCATCTGCTTTTTTGTCTAATCCTTCAAGTTCGGCGTTTGCACCATCAAGAAGTTTATTAAGCAGCATAGATAACGCTTTTTCAGATACATCATGAGTGATACCTGAGGTTTCAGCTAAAATGTCGTCTTTAAGCTTGGTTGCCCATTGGTAGATATTAGCTACTACTGCCCCTTGCTTATCTGTTTCTTTAGAGTCAGAACTTTCTTCTTTATCAGTCATTAAGTCATCTTTAAGTTTAGTCGCCCACTGATATATATTATTAATCGTTGAACCCGATTTATCTTCTTTATCTTCTTTATCAGACTTATCTTCTTTATCAGACTTATCTTCTTTATCAGACTTATCTTCTTTATCAGACTTATCTTCTTTGTCAGACTTGTCTTCTTTATCAGACTTGTCTTCTTTATCAGACTTGTCTTCTTTATCAGATTTATCTTCTTTGTCAGATTTATCTTCTTTGTCAGATTTATCTTCTTTGTCAGACTTATCTTCTTTATCTTCTTTATCAGACTCATCTTCTTCAAAGATCACATGATCGCCTTTTAAAACTTCTACATGAGTTACCGGACTGTCTTTTTGAGCATCTACTGAGTTATTTGCCTTATCTTCATGATTGCTTTCATTGGCATTAAGGGTCTTATCTGACATAATTTTGAATCCTTATAGTATTATTAGTGGCGGAATGGTATAAAATATTGACCCCTAATACTAAGCCAGTAGCGTCTTTTCTTCAGTGAATTAATGTAAGTTTGTATAGCAAAAAGTTATCCGAAAAAATATGCAATCGTCTTAATGGTTATTTAAATAAGTCGTTAGCGTTATGCTTTTACGTATTCGCGTAAAATGGTATGACAACTTTTTAATTAGACATAAAAAAAAGCAGCCAAATATTTTATTTGGCTGCTTTTAATTTTAAAAGCTAATGTAAGCTAAGTTTTGGGTTATATAACCTTTAAAATAGCTCGCACGTAAAATTACAAAGAAATATGCTGAGCTTCGCCTTTTTCGACAGCAAGTCTTGCAGCAGCAGACGCAACCGCTAAATCTTGCAAGCCAACACCGGTACCATCGAACAAAGTAACTTCATCATCTGAGCTACGACCTGGATGATCGCCATTGATGACATCGCCAAGCGTGGTAATATCAGACTCTTTAATCGCGCCAGATTTGATGGCATGCTGGGCTTCACCAAGACTGATCGACTGTGCGATCTCATCAGTGAATACCGTAGCAGAAGCTATTAAAGCTGGATCAACTTCTTGCTTACCAACGGTATCAGTACCCATACAAGCGATGTGCGTACCTGGCTTGATCCATTCTTTCATCAATAATGGCTCAAACGCTGAGGTAATAGTAATGATGACATCGGCCTCGGCACATAACTGCTCACGATCAACAGATTCGAATGGGATATTCATCTCTTCTGCGATAGCTTGTAAGTTAGTTAAATGCTCTGGATCTTTATTCCAAGCAACTACCTTCTTAAAGCTACGTTGTTCAAGAGCAGCACGTAGCTGGAACGTCGACTGATGACCTGCGCCAACCATACCGATAACTTTGCTGTCTTGGCGCGCTAAATGGGCGATAGATACTGCTGATGCCGCTGCAGTACGTACCGCTGTTAAATAGTTACCGCCTACTAGTGCGCGTAATTTACCATTATCTGGATTAAACAAGAAAATGGTTGACTGATGGTTGGTCAAGCCTTTAGCTGCATTACCAGGCCAGTAGCCGCCTGATTTTAGACCTAGTGATTTGCCCGCACGGTCAAAACCTGATTTAAAACCATATAGTGCATCAGCATAGCCAATAGCTTCGCGAATAACTGGAAAGTTGTACGCGTCACCCTTCGACATTGATGCAAAAACATTTTCAACCGCAGTAAAAGCAGAATCACGATCAATCACTGACTTACAAGCGTCTTCCGATACGATGATTAGGCCTTCATTATTAGCACTGTTTGCTTCACTCATTGTAAATTCCTTTTTATTATCAAATTCTTCAATATTTCTAAACTTAGAGACGTTTAAATAAGAAAGGCTGTTGTAGGCTAAAGCTACAACAGCCCCTTTAAACTAAATTGCTAAGATTAAACTAATTAATCTTGTATTGACTAGTATGCGCGACCACGTGCAGATACCGGCCATACTTTTTCAACTTTACCGTTACGAACACCGATATAAAAATCATGAATATTACAAGTAGGATCACAATGACCTGGTACTAGTTTTAGTTTTTCATTGATTTTTAGTACGCCATTTGGATCACTTACTACGCCATGTTCATCCGAACACTTAACGTATTCAACGTCATCACGACCGTAGATGAATGGTAGGCCACTATCTACTGACTGAGCTTTTAGGCCCGCATCAACGATAGCTTTGTCAGGTTTTGCATGGCTCATTACAGACGTTAGGATAAATAACGCATTTTCCCACTCACCAGCATCAATACGGTTGCCGTCTTCATCTAAGATACGACCGTAATCGGCATCCATAAAGGCATAAGAACCACACTGTAATTCGTTGAAAACGCCTGAATTACTTTCAAAATAGTAACTACCAGTACCGCCACCTGAAACGAATTCTGGCTTTAGACCGATTTCAGTCAATGCATCAATAGCTTCTTGTACTTGATCGATAGCCACTTGGGTTTTAGCTTTACGATCACTGTAGCTGTCCATGTGCTGCATCGCACCTTGGTATGCTTGAATACCAGTAAACTTGATATTTTTAGCAGCATCAATTGCTTTAGCGATTTCAACAACAGCTTCAGTGGTAGTTACGCCACAACGACCCGCACCACAGTCAATTTCAATATAGCAGTTCAGTTCAGTGCCAGCTTCAGTTGCAGCAGCTGATAACTCAGCAGCGCTATCAACATCATCAACACAAACGGTAATATTTGCACCTAGTTTAGGCAAGTTAGCAAGACGCTTAAGTTTAGCAGGCTCACGTACTTGGTTTGACACTAAGATATCTTTGATACCGCCACGTGCAAACACCTCTGCTTCAGAAACTTTCTGACAGCATACGCCTACTGCGCCGCCCATTTCTTCTTGCAGTTTTTGTACATCAACTGATTTATGCATTTTACCGTGGCTACGATGACGCATGCCATGATCTTTAGCATAGTCGCCCATCTTTTTAACGTTGCGCTCAAGAGCGTCAAGATCCAAAATCAAGCAAGGAGTTTGGATATCAGCTTCATCCATACCAACTTCAGCAGGGACGTTAAAACCAACTTCTAATTCTTCAGTAATCATATTCAAGCTCCATTTGTTTTCATTGATTGTACTTGATAGTACAAAAATGCGTTTGAACTTGCGCATTTTTATACTTAGTTAACGCTTAAGTTAAACTTATTGAATAATACTTAGTTGCTGGCAATTAGTTCCAAGGCAACTTATCAAGATCAACATTACCACCAGTGATAATAACGCCAACTTTTTTACCTGCAAAAACGTCTTTGTTCTTTAGAATGACCGCAAGAGGCACAGCACAGCTTGGCTCAATAACGATTTTCATATGCGTCCACGTTAACTTCATTGCAGCAATGATTTCTTCTTCAGTCGCTGTCAAAATATCGGTCACGTAGTTGCTAACAAAATGCCACGTTAAATCTTTTAATGGAACCTTTAGGCCATCAGCAATAGTATCTGGCGCATCATCAGCGATGATATGACCTGCTTTGAATGAACGTGCAGCATCATCAGCATTTAATGGCTCAGCCGCGTATATTTTAACGTCTGGCGCAAGATTCGATAACGTTAAGCAAGTACCAGATATCATACCGCCGCCACCGATTGGCGCAACAACCATATCTGGCTTCACGCCTCTTTCTTCCATTTGCTCTAAAAACTCACGTGAGCAAGTCGCTTGCCCTGCAATTACGCGTGGGTCATTATACGGATGGACGAAATCGCCGCCAGTTTCTGCTTGAATCTTAGCAAATACTTCTTCGCGTGAAGTCGTTGATGGCTGGCATTCAGTGATAATCCCGCCGTAACCACGCACTGCCGCTTTTTTGGCTTCTGGTGCGCTATAAGGCATGACCACATTACAAGGTACACCGCGCTGACCTGCTGCATAAGATAGAGACAATGCATGGTTACCTGAGCTATGCGTACAGACACCATTTTTGGCTTCTTCATCAGTTAAGCCAAATACGGCGTTTGATGCGCCACGAACTTTAAAAGCGCCTGCTTTTTGAAAGTTTTCACACTTAAAGAACATCTCACAGCCAGCCATCTCGTTCAAAAATGATGAGGTTAAAACAGGCGTGCGATGGATATACGGCTTGATACGCTCATGAGCCTCTAACATATCATCAAGAGTTGGAATCACTAATCCATCATCATTTGTTATCATAAAAAATACACCTTAGAGGTTTTTGTTAATTTGTTAAGTGGTTTTTTTCTTAACTTGTTCTTATTCGGTTATTCATTTTTTTAGGGATTAATTGTTGCGGAAGTATTCTTGCGCAGCAGCAACACCTTGACCTAGCGTGATAGGATAGTTCAAGTCAGCCATCGCCATCTCAATAGTTGCTAATCCTGATAGTACCATCACTTCAGTCAATGAACCTAGATGACCAATTCTAAACGCCTTACCATTCATTTCACCTAAACCGATACCAAAAGAAATACCATATTTATTAAAGGCATGGTCGGTCAGCTCATTACTATCAAAGCCTTCAGGAACAAAGATAGCACTTACCGTATTAGAATAAAGATCAGGAGTTTTTGCACATAATTTCATACCCCATGCGCTCACGGCTTGGCGTACACCTTCAGCCAAACGATAATGGCGCGCATAGACGTTTTCAAGCCCTTCCTCAGACAACATCTCAAGACTTTCTCTTAAACCATAGATTAAGTTTAACGGTGGTGTATATGGAAAGCCGCCATTGGCATTTGCTTTCAACATATCGCGGAAGTCAAAATAAGTGCGTGGTAGTTTAGCTTCATCCATATGACTCAAAGCTTTTTGACTAACGCCTAATACTGCCATACCTGTTGCAAGCATAAAGCCTTTTTGTGAACCGGCAACAGCAACGTCGACGCCCCACTCATCCATCTTGAAAGGTACAGATGCAATTGAGCTAACGCCATCTACAAATAGTAGAGCGGGATGAGTGGCGCTATCCATTGCCTTACGGACGGCACCAATATCACTCATTACCCCAGTCGCTGTTTCGTTATGCGTGACCATAACTGCTTTTATCTCGTGCGCTGTATCGGCACTTAAGATAGCCTCAAATTTATCGGCAGGTGCGCCAGTACCCCAAGGACATTCAACAATTTGCACATCAAGTCCGTGACGTTGACACATATCAATCCAGCGATGCGAAAACATACCGTAGCGTGCAATTAAAACTTTATCACCAGGTGATAGAGTATTGCTAATAGCTGCTTCCCAACCGCCTGTTCCGCTAGAAGTAAATAACAGAACTTCACCATCTTGCGTACCAATTACTTTTTTGACACCAGATAGTACAGGCAAAAATGTATCTGAAAAATCAGGCGCACGGTGATCTTGACTCGGCACATTCATTGCGCGGCGTAGTCTGTCAGGGATATTAGTTGGACCAGGAATAAAAATTGGGTTTTGCAGTGACATGATTCACATCCTTGTTAAGTGTAAATAAAGTTTACATAAAAATTGTATAGGCAGGTTTAAGCTAGAGTCTTCCTGACTCATACAGTTTTGTTATTGGTTATAGGCTTTAAAAATTAACCATGTTAAAAGAAAGGAGTTGCAGATGACTTATCATTTTTCTACTTACTGCATTCTTTTTTATGGTGTTTGTTGCGGTAAACGGTTGTACGAGTGAGTGAGCTGTATTTCAGTTGAAAAAGTATAGAGACTTATCCATTACCTAAAACACAGTATCAGCAAAAATTTATTTATTAAGATACAGGCAAATTTACTTTATTACAAGTCCGTTTTAACTTCATCTTATTATAACGGACCCAAATTGTTTATAGACTGAGCATGAAATCTAACAATCGTAGAAACCACTGTACTTTACCATTACAACCTATATTCTGTCAAAGAGGCGGCGCTATTTATTTCTCATTATAGGTGTATCTAGCCATTGGTTTCCCTTAATGTATCAGGTGAACAGCCATTATATGTTAGTTAAATCTTATTCGTTTATCATAATTTACGTTTTTACTCATTACCATCGCTACATTAGCATAAATAATAGTGACTATAAATTGGATTAAGCACTTGTTCTTTTGTACTACTACCCCTTTACAACCTTTGCGCAGTCTTTGATAATTTACTTTCAAATCAATTATATGCGCTATTGTTCTGGCGTAGTGAATAACATATCATCTGCCATACGTCCAAGTGTGGTTTGTACATAAGAATTATGCTTTCCTGAATTTTTTATCACTCTCGCTTCTTCAGCACTATAGCCTATCACACTCTCATCAGTTTGAAAGTTCCACATATAGCCCAATGTGTCGTCTGAATGCGGGTGCAAAGGTCGTAAAATAGTGGTGCAATAGCGACTTTCTGCTCCTTTGGCATTTTTGTTTTCATATAAATATCGGGTTTCGGGACAGCGAGTTTTTTCAGTACTTTTTGCTTGATTGGCTTGATTACTGTCGCTTATAGGTCGTCTGAACCAGGTGGCACTACTTCTCGCCCTCGGAGGACCTTGCATAAAAATATCCTGTATGAATGTACATTCATAAGCGCTGTAAGGTAGGCGGCTTCTTTCAATGGTAATTGAATGAGAAATATAAGGCATGTGATGCCCTATCGTGTTTTTTTTGCTCCAATCGGACAGTTTTTGTCCAATTAAACGTGCTTTTGGAAAAATACTTTTGGTAATCCAGTCATCTTTTGAAGTTAGGTTTATCCATAGAGGACGCTGCAATGCTAAGCCAGTACTGGGGTCAGGTGCTGGCATTTTCTGATAAATTCTGTCAAAGGCATCAGCGCCTATAGCAGAGTTTAAAGTGACTAGCAAAGAGCGCTCACCCAGTGGCCATTGTTTAACCGTGGTGGTCTGCGCCAAGTCATCTAAAAATGCGCGAGATAATATCCTGCCACCAAAGGATTTACCCACAATCAGCGTATATCCAGAGTGTTCACTCTGCTGTACATGATTGACCATAGCAATGATATCAGCACGTATTTCGCCCCGCCCACCAATAGTATCAGCCGCCTTTGCTCTATCTTTAACCGATAAAAGAGTCGCTGGGAAATGCTCATATTTTTTACCACGCCAACCAATATAAACCCCTATCACGTTCATGTTGGGGTTCTGAAAGCTACGCCGCGCTAGCAAATAAGGGAAACTAACCACATCTGGACTGGGCGCCATTGTACTGGCATTATTGTTCCAACTATTGATATAAACTATCAGGTAAATGGGTTTTTCCGCTGTTGCTATGGCTCGTTTAATAAGCGCTAGCTGTCTATTACCCTCAAACTTCTCCCCCGTTTCTGCGTACTCTAGATATAGCAGCTGAAACGTGGTGGGGTCAATAATATCGCCCTCTTTTGCTATTACCTGATCTTGGCGAAAGGTAGAGATACCGTTCACAATAACCATATTGGTAACAGGCTTAATATGCGCATCTAATTCTCTTTCAGAACAAGATATTGGCGTAGCACAAGCAATTTTATGATAAGCCTGATCAGGGATAGTGACACAAGATATAAGTATAAAGCAGTAAAGAGAAATAAGTATATATTTCACAATCAGGCTCCCTTAAACCCTCGTAAAAAAGCATCTCTCCCCGTCTAATCATTTTACTCCAAATATAGAAATATAAACGATAATAGCCCTAATATATATAAATTATTGTTTGTAAATATCATCCTTTGAATTATCATTAGCATTTAATATGATCACATCAATTGCTAAGAGTGCCCTTCATCATGTTCGACTTTGATTTAAGCTTAAAACTAATGTTGTATCACCTGATTCAATTAGGTATTGCGTTCATTCTTTCACTACCGATTGCCCTAAACCGTGAAATGAAAGATAAGGGTGCAGGACTCAGAACTTTCCCTTTAGTGAGTATTGCATCCTGTGCTTTTATGCTGGTCGCTGTAGATATCTACCATGGCTCACAGCCAGAAGCGAGAATCATGTACGCTATCATTACGGGTATGGGCTTTATTGGTGGTGGCGCTATTTTTAAGGGTGACGATAGTGTTAAAGGAACGGCGACGGCTGCAAGTTTATGGAATACCGCCGCTATTGGTATTTCTGTGGCATATGGGCGTTATGAGATTGCAATTATATTATCGGTGGTTAACTTTTTAATCCTACAATTCTCAGACCCATTTAAAGCAAAACATAAGCGTTAGGTACCTTTAAGATAAAAAAGCTTGCCGATAAAATGATATTTATCGGCAAGCTTCTTTATTATCCTAAACACTCTGTTTGGTTGATTCGTTACTTGTTCATTAACAATTTAACCACTTATTATTGGCAGCCAAAATACTAAAGCCAATAAGGTCACTAACAGCACCGGAGGCGTAATGAGTAAGCCAACCTTCATATACTGTCCCCAACTGATTTTATAGTCCTTTTCAGCCAAAACATGCAACCATAACAAAGTGGCAAGGCTGCCAATGGGAGTGAATTTAGGTCCTAGATCATTGCCAATAACGTTGGCATAAATCATCAGCTCACGCGTTACAGCAGGAACTTGTGCGTGGTCAATGGCTAGTGCGCCAATTAGCGTTGCTGGCATATTGTTCATTATTGAAGCAGTAATCGCCGATAAAAACCCCGTGCCCAAGGTTGAACCGCCCCGGTATTGTCGGAGGCTCAACTTTCTGAGAGAATACGACAATGAAAACACGAAACTATACCCCCGAG
>NZ_JBEOOX010000016.1:0-58102 GCF_040309565.1 Psychrobacter sp. 16-MNA-CIBAN-0192 | reverse complement strand
ACATCTAATTTAGGTAATAATATGCTGTAGGCAAAAAAATAAGACCTTATTATGACACTTATTGTTGGAATTGACAGCTTTTTTGCTGATTCTTTTTTCGGTTTATATCGTTCAAGCAGAATATAATCGCGATTTTGTCAGTAATAGCTTTATTTATAATTATATCCTCGCGCAAGGGCTGCTGATACTTGCCAGCTTATATGCGACGTATCTAATTCTTAAGCGCTATCAAATCGCTCCACTAACTAAACCCAGCCTCATCATCATGAGTATCGTGATTATTTTAGGCATATTATCTATATATGTCTCTGGCTTATTAGCCACCAGCTTGGTGATTGCCATTGCTTTTGCCAATAGCCAGCGCGTGCTGTTAGGGCTTGGCATAGTTGCATTGGTCAGCTATATTTTTTGGTATTACTATCAGCTTGATACGTCTTTATTAATAAAATCCAGCTCTATGCTCATCATTGGATTGGTGGTTTTGCTGCTGCGTGAGTTATTAAAACGCCTCAGCGCCCCTAAGGCGGCAGTGTTATGAAACACTCTACTATGCATACTTTGCCGTGGTGGCGACAACGCGCAATAATCATAACCATAGCAATATTAGGCTTGCTCGCTGTGCTAATCACTGTAAATGCCAATATTATAAAGTATGAAAACCACCTAATGAAAGGCGCTACGGTACTGTTAGAGCTTGCTCCCGTTGACCCGCGTGGCTTTATGCAAGGCGATTATATGGCACTCAGTTATGCGTTAGAGCGTGACATTATTGCTGCTATAGAGCCGGAAAATTTAGAGCCATCATCTAACTTAGAAGCTAATTTAGAAGCAAATCCAAATTCAGATGCTAACGATTTTGAGTCAGAGCAGACTATCACTCAGCCAAAAGATGGCTATGTGATTGTCAAAGTCGATGCCCATAAGGTCGGGCATTTTGTGCGCTTAGCGGATAGTAATAGTCGTGCCGGTTTGGCTACCAACGAGCTGCCGATTTATTACCGTATTCGTGATAACAGAGTGCGCCTTGCAACCAATGCGTTCTTTTTTCAAGAAGGTCATGCCAAGTCTTTTGAAACGGCAAAATATGGCTTATTTCGGATAAATGATAAAGGCGCGCCATTATTAACTGAGATGGTCAATGAGAATTTTCAGATGATTAAAGGTAAAGCTGACCCTACCGATACACTCAATCCTTAAGAGTAATGTATACATAAATTGAAAGCGATTATGCCTATAAACTTTAGATTTGCTTAACCAAACTGATATTGCGCGTGTCGTATCTGAGTTGTTATGGTTGATTGTCAGCTTTACCTATCTATGCACCCATTCATTTAAAAACGATTAAAGTAGAAAACACTTAAGGAATTACTATGCGTAGCGCAACTTACGATCATTTTGGCAAACCTACTGACGTCCTTAGCCTCGGCGAGCGTCCTACTCCAGAACCCAAAGCAAATGAAGTACGGGTCAAAACGATTTTAGCCTCGATTCATAATCACGACTTGCTCACCATTCGCGGTAAATATGGCTTTAAACCTGAAATGCCTGCTATCGGTGGTAGTGAAGCCGTTGGTATCATTGATGCCGTTGGTAGCGATGTAAAAAATTTAAAAGTCGGTCAACGTGTCGCCGCAGCCAGTGTGCAAGCGACGTGGGCAGAGTATTTCGTTGCGCCTGAGCACATGGTATTTCCTGTACCGGATAGCTTAGACGATGAAATGGCAGCACAACTGATTGCGATGCCGCTCAGCGCGTTAATGTTGCTTGAATTCCTTGAGACGGAAAATGGTCAATGGGTCATCCATAATGCGGCAAATGGCGCAGTTGGTAAATCTCTCGCTATGCTTGCAGCAGCACGTGGCGTAAAAACGATTAATCTAGTACGTAGTGAAGATGCGCTAGAAGAGCTAGAAGCACTCGATATTAAAAACAGTATCAATACCGAAAACGAAGATTGGAAAGACCAAGTAAAATCACTCCTTGGTGACGAGCAAATTAGTGCTGCCGTCGATTCTGTCGGCGGTGAAGACAGTGGTGCTTTATTATCACTGCTTGGTCATGGCGGCGTATTTGCGGTATTTGGCGCTATGTCAGGTAAGCCGATGATGCTAAATCCGACGGATATGATATTTAAACAAGCTGTATTAAAAGGCTTTTGGGGTAGTAAAATCAGCCAAGAAATGAGCGTTAAGAATAAACAGCGCTTGGTCGACGAATTAATTGATCGCGCGGTAAGTGGTCAGTTAAAACTGCCCACGGAAGCGACCTTTGATTTAGCAGATATCTTAAAAGCGGTTGATGGGAAAATGCAGGCTGAGAAGAAAGGTAAGGTGTTGTTGAAGCCTTAGGTTAATGAATTAATCCATTTTATGTTTATTACACTAGCAGATAAAAAAGCAACTTGGCAGCGCGTAGCTACGGATATGAAGTTGCCTAATCTAGAGAATTATGGTGAAGAGATTACCTTAGAGCAAACGCCTGAATACTTAGAGCGCTTTATGGCGAGTAAAACAGTTGGGCGTTATGTAGTGAATGTGAAGGGTTAAGTTTAGAATTAGAAATGAGGTTTTATTAGTAGCGGCAGTATTCCTATTTGGGGTACTGCTTTTTTTATCAGCAAAGTTGTACTATAAATAGCTAAATAGCGATAGCCCAGCGTATTTTCACTTTTTTTCGTCCTGCTTAATACTTTCTAATAATATTGAAGCCAATATTGAATTACAGATACTATTGAAGTCTGGCTGAAAATTAATAAAGCATGCACCAACTAAAACCTTACTTGATAACCCAACGAACCTGAATTCCATATTAGAATATTTCAAGCTATTGCTTATTTTGTCCTTTAAAATAGTTATAATATATATATAGTTAATTATAAATACTTGATAATAGCTTAAACTTAATTTCTCTAAAGAACGTTGACTGTTTTCAGATAAATCATTGAAATCATCTACAGATGATACTTCATCACTTATCCTTTCATCTATCTTTTTAACTTCAGCTAAAAAATCTTCTGTTATCCCATGTTTTTTATCGTAGTCTTGTGTCCACAATTTGTCATTTGGAAAGTTTTCAAGTCTAGATATTGCTTTAAAAGATTCAAGGTTGCGTAACGAATCAAACTGCTTAACTATACCAGCATATTCTGAAAGAGTTGATTCAGGAATGATTCTAGATGTTTGCAGCTCCCTCACAAGATTAGAAAACTCACTTCCATTAAATGTCTTGCCAGCTGTATTGAGCGCATCTCTCAATGGTTCTAGCGACTTTCTGAATCGACTGAATGATGCCATCGCATCTTTATATGCATTATCTCTACCCATACCTTTCATAGTACTTTCTGCCGCAAGCATGACATTATTGTTCGCACTCAAACCTCCTGTGATATGAAGAAAGTTATCTTGCAAAGCTGTGACTTCTTGAGATTTAAGCTGTACATGGCTTGCTAAGACACTTGAGGTTACAAGATTGTTAGAAACTAAGTCTGACTGTTGAAAAGCTTTTCTCGCAATCTCTCCTATACTCACAGCTGAATTAAGATGTTCATACTGGCTTGCTATTCCCAGTAGACTGTTTGATTTTTCAAGATGATAAGATAATGGGTTCGTTTGACTCTTAAACTTATCAAATACTTCATTCATTTCTAACATTGATGGTAGTTTGTATTCTTTTTTAGATTCTTCATCCACTTTTAAATTCCTTTTACTAAACAGTTTTTAGTAGTTAGTGCTAGCTTCAAAGATAGCATAATAGTTAATAAAGTATGATATTAACCTTTACCTATTTTTCACTCCTTTAGATGGCAAAAAACACCCAACCATGTTGAGTGTTTTTTGCCATCTAAAGACTAAGTAAAGAATTATTCCCACTCAATCGTCGCAGGTGGTTTGCTCGACACATCATAAGTCACCTGCTGCACATCTTTGATCGTATTCATAATGCAATTACTCATAGTCTCAATCACCCATACATAGTGGTGACCATCACGAACCAAACTGGTGATCACTGAATTCTTCACCAGTTAATAAGCACAATGATTACTCTTCTATTCTTTCGTCTTCCATTCGCAGGTTTCTACAGATGCGTTGCGCTGCCATACCCAAGGCTTCTGTGAACGTCGGAAAGGCCAGTTCTAAATTAGCTATCTCGTTAATTTTCATACCTGTAGCCAAACAAGTGGCCGCCACCTGAATCACCTCGGCAGAGTAAGAACCGAGTACATGCGCGCCCAGTAGTTCTTGAGTCTCTTTATCGATGATAATCTTACAGAACCCATCGGTACGTCCATCCATAACGGCACGGGGTAGATTTTCATAATCGATAATTTCAACGATGCACTCATGTTCTTCTTCGGCTTGGGCTTGGGTCATGCCTACAGAAGCATATTCTGGCTCCGTAAAACTTCCCGTTGCGATAGCTCGCGGGGCGTATATCTCGGCGGTATCCGATACGGCATTTTGCGCGGCAACTCGGGCTTGATGGGCGGCACTTTGGACAAACATACTGACGCCGTTTGCATCTCCGGCAACGTACACACCCTCTACGTTGGTTTGCAAGTAGTCATCTACTTCGATGTAGGGGCCATTTACTTTAATGTCTGTAGCCTCTAAATTCAGCCCATCCAAATCCGCTGGCCAACCCACCATCAAGAACACCGCATCGGTCATCAGTGAGTCTACTTGATCATTATGCTTATAGGTCACTTTTAGCTGACCATTTTCCTTAGCGATTGATTCACACCCTGTACTGGTAAGGATATTCATACCGCGTGATTTAAAGGCCTCTTCAAGCTTACGCGATATATCAACATCGCTTGGTGGGGTCAAGCGGTCAGCAAATTCAATGATATCAACCTGCGCGCCAAAATCAATGAGGATTGAGGCGAGCTGGCAACCCGTTGCAGAGCCACCGACCACAGTCACCCTTTCTGGCAATTCTGTCATTGACCATAGGTCATGGAAAGACAATGCTAATTCATTGCCCGGAATAGATAGTTTTTTGGGCTTACCACCGACAGTTAAAATGATTTTATCGGCACTAAACTGGCGTCCATCAGCAATCTCTACCGTCTTATTGTTCACAAAATGCGCAGGCCCTACTTCATCTATCACCTTAATACCTTGCTGCTTAACCACTTCTGTCAGGTGCCATATCTTATTAGCGTGAGCCGCAACACTATTGGCATTCTCGATGGCGGCTTTAAAATCGACGGATGGCACATCGCCTTGTAGTCCAAATTGAGAGTAGAGCGTCGCGTCAGTGCGCAGACGGGCCGCGCGAGCAAGCGTTCGCACAGGCGCAGGGCCTTCATTAAAGGCAGTACCACCTAACTTATTGGCTTCAAGTAGGATTACTTTTGCACCAAGTTCTTGCGCACGTAGGGCTGCTTGCACACCCGCTGGGCCGCCACCGACTACGAGGACTGTTTTATTATTTTCTGACTTGTTATTTTGTTTCATATTTTTTCCAGTTTTATTCCGAAGGATATAACTCAGTTTACTAAGTAAAACATAAAATAAATTTGATTATTGCGCCATTTATGACCGTTTCTGTTAGTGTATGTTCGATGTGATGTGGTTACGGTAACTCAGCCAGATATGGTCTTACGATACCAGGAATACCACCGGTTTTAGTCGCATCATGAATAAGTAGACAAGATAATAGCGACAAGCAAGATTGGCTCTAAAATATCAAAACCAAAAAAAACACCCAATAAATTGAGTGTTTTTTTATTTTAGCTAGAAACTAAGTAGAGAATTATTCCCACTCAATTGTCGCTGGTGGCTTGCTCGACACATCATAAGTCACGCGTGATACTTCAGCGATTTCATTCATAATGCGGTTTGATACGGTCTCAATCAAATCATACGGCAGATGCGCAAAGCGCGCGGTCATAAAGTCTACAGTTTCAACGGCACGTAGCGCAATCACCCACGCATAACGGCGACCATCACCAACTACGCCGACCGATTTAATCGGTTGGAATACCGCAAATGCTTGCGCAGTCTTCTCATACCAGCCTGATTTTTCTAACTCTTCCATAAATATCGCATCAGCTGCACGTAGGATATCAGCAAACTCTTTGGTTACTTCACCTAAGATACGTACGCCCAAACCCGGTCCTGGGAACGGATGACGGTTGATCATCTTCGCAGGAAGACCTAAAGTAATACCCAATTTACGCACTTCATCTTTAAACAAATCACGTAACGGCTCAACCAATTCAAACGCCAAATCATCTGGCAAACCGCCAACATTATGATGGCTCTTAATCACGTGCGCTTTACCTTGATGCGACTTCGCAGATTCAATCACGTCTGGATAAATCGTACCTTGCGCTAAGAATTCGATGACTTTACCATCGCTTTGCTCGCTGATTTCACGGGCGCTATTGGCAAAGACGTCGATAAAGGTTTTACCAATGATTTTACGCTTAGCCTCAGGATCAGACTCGCCAGCCAATGCGGTTAAGAATAATTCTTCAGCATCAACACGGATGACTTTTACGCCCATATTTTCTGCGAAGATTTGCATCACTTGATCGCCTTCGTGCAGACGCAAGAGACCCGTATCAACAAATACACACGTTAACTGATCGCCAATCGCTTTATGCAATAATGCTGCGACGACTGAGCTATCTACACCACCTGACAGACCTAGCAATACTTGCTTGTCACCGATTTGCTTTTTCAGCTGTTCGATACGCATATCGATGATGTTGTCAGGCGTCCAGCTACCGGCGCAGTCACAGATTTGATGGACAAAACGACCTAATAATGCAGAACCTTGGGCGGTATGCGTCACTTCAGGATGGAACTGAAGACCGTAATAATGGCGCGAATCGTCTGCCATAATAGCAATCGGGCAGCTTGGGGTGCTGGCAACAATATCAAAGCCTTCTGGTGCATCGACCACTTTATCGCCATGACTCATCCAGACATTTAGCTTACCAGCAGCGTCTTCGATGCCATTTATTAATTCAGATTTACCGTCGATATTGATCGTCGATGCGCCAAACTCATGGATATCACTGGCGTGAACTTTACCACCGAAGCGCTCTGCCATTGCTTGCATACCGTAGCAAATACCTAATACAGGCACGCCTAAGTCAAATACGGCGTCATTGATGCGTGGGCTGTTTTCCGCGTGGACGCTCTCAGGACCACCGGATAAGATGATACCTTTGGCGCCAAAATCAGTGATGCGTTGAGTATCGATATCAAACGGGAACATCTCACAGAATACGCCTGAATCGCGTACGCGGCGGGCGATAAGCTGGCTGTACTGCGAGCCAAAATCGAGAATTAAGATGCGATCTTCTTTAATAGTAGGTGTGCTTGTATTTGAGGCGGCAACGGTTGTCATAAAGTAGTGTCCATCAAGAAATAAATTGGTACGCTATTTTAACAAGTTTAGGGAGGGCGATGGTTATTAGATGCTGAATTATTATCAGTTATTTGGTTCAGGGCTAAATATGATAGAAATTTAATCCTTAATAAAAGGTTATAAAAGAGCTATTTTAGCCAACGCGTAACCATTATTTAACCCAAGCGAGTATCTTATCTGGCTGATTTTAGGATTTGATATCACTTAAAGCTAAATGCATACGTTTTAACCCTTCTAAGAGTAGCGCTTGCGGACACGCCACATTCAGGCGCATTTTTAGATGCCCTTCATTACCGTATTGAATGCCGGAACTTAGCTCAACTTTAGCGTCTCTTAGTGCATCATAAAGCATTTGGTTATCTTGACCATACGCTGAGCAATCCAGCCATATTAAATACGACGCTTCTGGACGCATGACCTTAATCTTGGGCAGATGCTCTTTTAAAAAGCATAAAGTTAGCTCAATATTGGCTTCGATATAAGATAACGCCTGCGCTAACCACTCGCTACCGTCTTCATAAGCACTACGAATCACTTCATAAGCAAATAAGTTAAGATCATGCTCATCACTTAAACGCTGCTGTTGGCTAATAGTTTCAATCAAAGCCTCATCTTTAGCAAAAATCATCGAGCATTTAATACCAGCCACATTAAAGGTTTTGGTCATTGCAGTAATGCTTACCATCTTGTGCTCATAGCCTTCTGCTAGCGTCAAGAAAGGGGTAAACGTGTGACCGCTTAAGGTTAAATCTTGATGAATCTCATCACTGACAATCGCTACGTTGTGCCTTTTACAAACCTCAAGCAGCGCCTTAAGCTCATCAGATGTCCACACGCGTCCACCCGGATTGTGCGGATTACAAAATAGAAAAAGCTTTACGCCATGCTCAATTATTTTGGCTTCGATATCCGCCAAATCGAGATAATAGCGCCCTTGAATTTCCGTTAATGGCGAGAGAATAAGTCGTCGACCATTATCCCTAACCTTCGACATAAAAGGCGTATAGATAGGATCATTGACCAATATCGCATCACCCCTCTCAGTCCATACTCGCATCATTAGCGCCAAACTTGGTACAACACCGGGGGAAAACAAGATATTGTGCTGCTCAAGCCACAAATTATAACGACTGCCATGCCAGTTAATAATCGCCTCGTACAAAGCCTCAGTGGGTTTGGTATAGCCCAATACGCCATGATGCAGCACGCATTCAATCGTATTTAAAATAGGCTGTGCTGCTTTAAAGTCCATATCCGCAACCCAAAGCGCAATGGTATCGTCGGTATAATGCCATTTAAGCGATCCGGTATGACGTCTGTCTATTATTTCATCAAAATTGTACAACATAGGTGACTCTCTTAAGGGGGTGGATTTTAAAGGGTGGCTTAAATTATCCACTATAACTACCTTAAATCCTAGCGCCCCTTAAACTCAGCCTCACGTCTCTCAACCATCGCCATTACACCCTCTTTTGCATCTTCTGAATGAAATAGCGGTGGCAAATAGCTATGAATATTGGCTAAGGCTGCACTTGTACCATTGCGACTGGCATCTTGTGCTGAGGATAGTAGTGCTTGCACGCCAAGCGGAGCTGCCGTGCAAATCTCTTTGGCAATGGTCAGGGCGCGCTCGTATTCTTCCCCATTTGGCACGACTTCACTAACCAGATTTAATCTATCCGCCGTTTGCGCATTGAAGCTTTTACCTGTTAATAGATACGGCATGGCTTTTTGCCAGCCTGCTGCTTGTACGAAGCGAACCGTTGCGCCGCCAAAGGGCATGATACCGCGCTGCACTTCCATTTGCGCAAAGTTGCAGTTATCACTAGCGATAACCACATCAGCATTTAACATTAGCTCAATGCCAGCGGTAAAGCAGGTGCCTTGTACGGCAACGACGACAGGTTTACTGCGTAATTTACCGCTAATCCCCCACGGATCAATTTGGCTATTATCAAAATCAAATGCGCCTTTATCCCATTTATCCTGCAGCTCCATGAGATCTAATCCGGCAGTAAAATGCTCACCATGGGCGAAAATTAATGCACAGCGCAGATTTTTATCATTTTCATAACGGGTGAGCGCGTCAGACAATTGCGCAATCATAGTGCTGTCAAAAGCATTGCGTTTATCAGCGCGATTGAGCCCAATCAGACAGATAGTATCTTGAATGTCATAGGTGATGCGATCCATGGCAGTGGTCATAACCTTATCCTTGTTGGTTGTTATTTTATAAGTCGCTATTGTCTTTTAAACATTGTTTTTTAAACAGTGTTGCAGCTTTTTAATATAGCCAGCCAGGTTACCTAACACAAGGTACTTTACTGTCTCTCTCGTTCAGCCTTTTATCGCTAATGCTTTTACCCAACAACTTCTAAAAGGATATCTAAATAGTCGCGCGTGAAATCTGCTACACTTATCGGTTATATCCACATATCGCAGCCTGAAACCATGACAAGTAAGCCTATGAACCGTCGCCCGACCGCCAATAATCACCGCAATCGCTCGCCTGAGACTGCCAAGAAATTAGGGCAGCTGCATCCGCGCAATCCGCACCAAGGTCGCTATGACTTTGCCGTTTTGACCCGCGCTTTGCCTGAGCTTGCCAAGCATACGATTACCAATCCTAATGGCGAACCGACGATTAATTTCTCAGATAGTGCAGCCGTACGCGTACTTAATCAGGCGTTACTGGCTCATTATTATGGTGTTAAATTTTGGGATATTCCGGAGGGCTATCTATGTCCGCCGATTCCGGGTCGTGCCGATTATATTCATTATATTGCTGATCTACTCGCGCAAACTACGCATGTGAATAAAGACAATACGCCACCGACTGGTAAAGAAATCCACGCCCTTGATATTGGTACCGGTGCCAGCGCGATTTACCCCATTGTTGGTAGTCAAAGCTATGGTTGGCGCTTTACGGCTTCAGACATTGATCCGATATCGGTCAATACCGCAGCGCTTATTTGTGAAACCAATCCTAAACTAAAAAGCGCAGTTAAAGTAAAACTGCAAACTGAGCCTAAGCGCATCTTTGCTAACATTATTGGTCGTCAAGATTACTTTGATGTGGTGGTCTGTAACCCGCCGTTTCATGCCTCATTAGAAGAAGCGATGGAAGCCAATAGCCGTAAGCAGCATAATCTGCAACGCCATCGTGGTAAGAATGAGAACGAACAAATCAGCCGTAGCTCAACAAAGTCTGGCAATGCGGCACAAAATCTAAACTTTGGTGGTCAGCATAAAGAGTTGTGGAGTGAAGGTGGTGAAATTGCCTTCTTGACCAAGATGGCAAAAGAGAGTCAAGACTTTGCTGAGCATGTTGGCTGGTTTACCACACTGGTATCCAAGTCAGAAAACGTAAAGCCTCTGCAATTGCTGTTAAAGCAACTTGGCGTCGCCCAAATGCGCATCATTGAAATGAGTCAAGGTCAAAAAAGCACTCGTATACTGGCGTGGCGTTTTAATACTGACGACGAGTAAGTAATAGTTAACATTTTAAGCAACTATGGTTTCACGTGAAACATAGCCCTTATTAAAAAGCACCACTCTTGTATTCAAAGTGGTGCTTTTTAATGGAGAAAACAAGCTTATATATTAAAATTAATTAACTAAAAAGCATTACTTTCAAGCCAATTAATATCAGCACCAGCCCACCTAACATTTCAGCTTTATCCTCTAGCCAAGTCCCAGAACGCTTACCTAAATAAACACCTACTAAGCTAAAACCCGCAGTCACTACAGCAATAATAAGACAGGCTAGCCACGCATTAATAGTCAATAAATTCAGAGTAAATCCCGCTGCCATAGCATCGATACTGGTGGCAATGGCTAAAGTAAACATCGTGCGATGATTGATATCACTGGTATTATTAGCAGTAGCAACGGCGTTTACGCTAATGTCAGCATTTTCTACCATTGCTTCAGCCTCACCAGTAAAGGCTTCATACAGCATTTTTCCGCCCAGCGCGATAAGAATAAAGCCGCCAATCCATGGTGCTGCAGCCGCCAGCCAACTCAGCATTGCCGCGCCCAGCAAGTAGCCGATAAGTGGCATGACACCTTGAGCGATGCCAAAGTACAGCGCAACATAGATAGCCAACCGTAAAATATAAGCCTTCGATTGCTTTTGGGACTTTGCGCCCAAGCCAATCGCTACCGCAAATGCATCCATTGCTAGCGCAATCGCTAGCAAAACCACTTCAAACATAACCCTTTATCCTTAATTTTTAATCCCTAAAAGTTTCACGTGAAACAAAATTATTATGATCTTCATTAAAAAACCACCGCCTTGATTGCCAAAGCGATGGTTTTTATTTTTAAATAATCATTGTCGTTTAAGACTAGGCATCTTAATTATATATCTAAGTTCGACACCGTTAGCGCATTTTCTTCGATAAAGATACGACGCGGTTCGACATGATCGCCCATCAAGCAGGTGAACATATGGTCAGCAGCAATGGCATCTTCAATCGTCACGCGTAACATACGACGGTTTTCAGGATCCATGGTCGTATCCCATAGCTGATCCGCATTCATCTCGCCCAGACCTTTATAACGCTGAACCGCCAGACCACGACGCGCCTCTAACATCATTTGCTGCCACAAATGATCAAAGTCGCGCACCGGAATATCTTTAGGCGCACCGCTGCTGCTTTCGCGGCGGATAAAGGCGCTGTCATCGAGTAACGTGTTCCATTCAGCCGATAAACGCAATAAACGGCTATATTCACCTGAGTTAATAAAGCCTGCATCAAGCAAGTAATGATGCGCCAATTGATGCACATAAACGGTGATACGTGGCAACCATTGGGCTTTTACTGGTGCTGCTTCAGCGTCAGAATTATCACCAGCTTCAACTTCAATGATAGGCTTCATACCGAGTAAATCAGCCGCTGCCGCATCCATATTTTTTGGTTGCGGGGCATGGATATTAACCAGCTCAATCTCAGGACTTAAGTCACTACCAAAATGCTCAAGCTGAACCTGTAGCGCATCCTTCCATACTTGCATGGCGTCTTTATCATGCGTCATATCAGTGCCAAGCTTCGGCGTATGCGTCAATGCATCCAATAACACCGCAGGATAACGAATTTGCAGGCGCGCTTTGATGAGCTGGGTTTGGTTATAATCGTTTAATAACGTCTCTAACGCTTGACCAGTAATCGCTGGCGCATCCGCATTGATATGCAACTTAGTGCTGTCAATCGTTGATGACAATAAATAAGCTTTTAGCGCTTCATCATCTTTTAGATACAGCTCTTGACGACCCTTTTTCACCTTATAAAGTGGTGGCTGAGCGATATAAATATAACCGCGTTCAATCAACTCTGGCGTTTGACGGAAAAAGAACGTTAATAAAAGGGTACGAATATGCGAGCCATCAACGTCCGCATCGGTCATGATAATGATTTTATGATAGCGAACTTTATCAGGGTTATATTCATCTGGACCGATACCACAGCCAAGCGCGGTAATGAGATTACCCACTTCTTGTGACGATAACATCTTGTCAAAACGGGCGCGCTCAACGTTTAGAATCTTACCTTTTAGCGGTAAAATCGCCTGCGTTTTACGGCTACGACCTTGCTTGGCTGAACCACCAGCCGAGTCCCCTTCCACAATATACAGCTCTGACAATGCAGGGTCTTTTTCTTGGCAATCCGCCAATTTACCCGGTAAACCTGCGATATCTAAAGTAGTCTTACGGCGCGTCATTTCACGCGCTTTACGCGCTGCATCACGGGCACGCGCGGCATCAATAATTTTGCTAGCAATCGCTTTACCAGCGCCTGGATTTTCTTGCAAGTAATCATTAAATTTATCGTGCATCGCTGATTCAACAGCGGATTTTACTTCGCTTGAGACCAGCTTATCTTTGGTTTGGCTAGAGAATTTTGGATCAGGGACTTTAACAGATACGATAGCCGTTAACCCTTCACGCGCATCATCACCGGTCGCAACGACTTTCTCTTTTTTAAAGAGATTTTCCCGATCCATATAGCTATTTAGGCAACGTGTCAATGCTGAGCGGAAACCTGATAAATGCGTACCGCCATCACGCTGCGGGATATTATTGGTAAAGCACAATACTTTTTCGTTATACGTGTCCGTCCACTGTAGCGCAACTTCAACACTAATACCGTCGTCTTGATTACTAATGAAATGGAAAACTTCATTGATGCCATCTTTACCAGCGTTAATATAGCTGACAAACTCAGACAAACCGCCTTTATGCTCAAACTCATGACGCTTATCAATGCGCTCATCCGTTAACACAATGCGCACACCAGAGTTCAAAAATGACAGCTCACGCAGACGCTTGGCTAAAATGTCATATTCAAAAACAGTGCCGGTGAACACCTCACTACTGGGGTAAAAGCGGATTTGTGTACCGGTTCTGTCCGTTGCTTCCATCGGTTGAATATCGCCATTAGGTACGCCATCAGTATAGGTCTGCTGATAATGAAAGCCTTCGCGCCAGATGTTCATCTCAAGATGCTTAGACAACGCATTAACCACAGACACACCGACGCCATGCAAGCCGCCAGATACTTTATAGCTGTTGTCATCGAACTTACCGCCCGCATGCAAGACAGTCATGATAACCTGTGCTGCAGATACACCTTCTTCTGGATGGATATCAACTGGAATACCGCGACCATTATCCATGACACTGACCGACTCATCTTCATGAATCACAATATCAATCTGGTCACAATGGTTAGCAAGCGCCTCATCAATCGAGTTATCAACGACCTCAAAGACCATATGATGCAAACCAGTTCCATCATCGGTGTCACCAATATACATACCTGGGCGCACGCGTACCGCCTCAAGACCGCGCAACACGCGGATATCTTTAGAACTATAATCGGACTCGCTGCTTGCGGTAACCACTTCAACAGTTACCTCAGGGTCGATGGGCTGAACACTAGTATCTGACATCAGTTGCTCGTTATCGGTAAATGAATCACTCATTGGTATTCCTTAATCAAGCCATATCAGCGGTTTATGACGCGCACACCTTTAGGTGATACCTCATGACGTTATCTTAGATTTTACAGCATGTAACGTTAAAATCTTTTATTGAAAACCAGTGGCAAGGCAGAAAAACAGATAGCCATTTTCTTAATCAATTAGCATTAGCAAAAGCCCGTTTTAATCACTTGGCTATATAACTAATTATTAAAAAGATATTGATTATCAACCACTTAGCGCTTTATTTATATTCATAATAAATATGATAAAGCCAATAGATAACTTACTGAAAATAGGACGAAAATAAAGCCTTATTTTAGCATTTTTTTGCCTCTAAGTCACTGTTTACTGATAGCCTAGTAACTACAGACGTATTACGGAATAATGATAAAAAATATTATGAAATAAGGAAGATATAAGAGGGAGCGATAGACAGAAAAGATAAATAGTAGATAGGAAAACTTTTGCAGGAAGATAGATAATAGTCATTGGATTTATAAAAATTAATATAACGTAATAAACAGGCAGAGAGTACATAAAGGTAAACTTTAACTTTATTAATCAAGCAAAATAACACCCTGTTTCACGTGAAACACGTTTGGCTCTGACCAGTATTTATAAATCTGCGGAAGAATATCTGTTGTCAAACTGGTCATAATAACCTGACAAGGCAGTTGCGCTAAAGTTGATAACAGAATGTCAATCGCCCTCTCATCTAGCTCCGCCGTAATGTCATCCAATAATACAATTGGGGTCGCGTTAGCATGATTAGACAATTGCGCTGGGTCTATAGCCTGTCCCGCATTCAGTAACAAGGGCAGTTGTGATAATCTCAGCGCGGTAATTAGTAATTTTTTCTCACCTCGTGATAGTATATTTGCTGCTTGCTCTTTAATGGCAGGCTCTTTAATAACAGTTTCCTTACTTGTAGGCTCTTTAGCTGCAACCCCTTTAAAAATATACGCTTCGTTCCCCGCTTCTTTTTTGCTTATTTCTGACTCTACAGAATTTATTGACCCAGCTTTACTTTGAGAGCGCCAATGCACATGAATATCCGCACGGTGGCTACCAATACGGGTATAACCCAGTTGCAAATCTTGCGGCAAGCGCTCAGCCAATTGCTCATCTAAAGGTATGCTCGTATCGTAGCCTGGAGTATAGCTTAAGCTTAATTGCTCAGCATAAGACGGCAATAGTTGCCGAATACTCTCTGCGAAATGAGGCTGCCACGCTTCAAAAATACGCAAACGATAATGGTGAATTAGAGCAGCATGATTGGCAAGCCCTTTATCCCAAGCTTTTAGCTCAGCGTGTTGATTATGAGAGAGGTGTTTGGTTTGTTTTAATAAGCTATTGCGCTGCTTAAGTAGACGTTGATAGGCAACCCATTGCGGATGAAAGCCTTGTTTCATGTGAAACACTAGCCAGTCCAATAACTGACGACGACTGGCACTGCCTTGCTCTAACATATCCATTGAAGATGGGTCTATGAGCAAAGTTGGCAGCTGTTCGGTTAAGATACTTTGATTATAAACCGTCGTTTGATTAAGACGTAATACGGTCGTTGCGTCCGCCTGTTTTTGAATCGCTAAGCTGCTACCATCAGTCAAGCTGGCATGAACCACAGCGGCAGCTTGATGATGCTGAACATAGCGTTTTGGTTGGCTATGACGGAAGCTTTTACCGCGCGATAATAAAAACACTGCCTCTAATAATGAGGTTTTGCCACTACCATTAGCACCAATAATGACATTACAAGCGCCTAATGGTAGGTTAATCTGCTTAAGATTACGCAGATGCGAGATTTGTAGACGTTCAATCATAATACTCACCGCATCTGCTTTATATTAGTATTGTTGCTTAACATCCAATGTTAGCTTTGAGCTTAATAACAGCGAAGCACCCAATAGCCATTTATCGTACTATTATCGACTCAATAATAACTATATGCGCATTGGCATAATGACATACTGATGAAACTCATCATTCAGCTGATTTACTAGTACCGAGGCATTAGATTGGCTCATATGCATCTGAACATCGCCTTGGGTTACTGATAGTACGTCTTGTAAGTAAGCGGCGTTAAATGACAGCTCCATTGGCTCACCTTGATATTTGGCTTGAATCATCTCAACCGCTTCATCCTGCTCGGCATTATTAGCACGCACTTCCACCATGCCATCACTAGCAAAATTAAAGACCACACCGCGAGATTTCTCATTACTTAAAATAGCCACACGGCGCAATACGTCAGTCATTTTTTCTTGATTAAATAGCGCCAACTTATCCGTATTACTAGGCATAACACGGCGATAATCAGGGAATTTCCCATCGATCAAACGAGCAGTAAATGTCACCATTAAATTCTGGCTGACTTGCCCCGTGCTGTCTACGTCACCAAACGGTAGGCTCACTTGTAAAAACTCACGCCCAAAGCTTAAAGTCACAATATTATCTTGCTCACCCAACATTTTACCAAGTTCAGAGGTTAAACGTTCAAGTTCAATGACCGCTTTACGAGGCAAAATCGCTTGCATACTTAAGTCAGCGTTAACATCAATCACGCTACGCGCCAATGCCAATCTATGCCCATCTGTCGCCACTGTTGTAAGCTGCTGTTGCGCCACATCAAACAACATGCCCGTTAAATAATAACGAACATCCTGTATCGCCATCGCAAATTGCGTTTTATGAATCAAGTCTGTTAAGCGGTTACGACTAATTGTCAGCGGGGTAATGTTTTCAGGAGTGCCCAAACTTGGATAATCGGTCGCAGGCAGCGTACCTAAAGTAAAGCGACTCTTACCACTTGTAAGTAAGCAACGCTCGTTTTCTTGAGTCGCCAGATTAATCTGCGCTTGCGCCGGCAATGATTTACAAATGTCTTTTAATTTTACCGCTGGCAATGTTATTGAACCTACTTCAATACACGCGCCTGCAGGCAATTGTAGCGTTGATGTCAACTCCACTTCTAAATCAGAGGCCGTCAAAATCAGCTCAGATTCAGTCAGCTGTAGCTTAATATTACCTAAAATCACCATATTATGGCGCTTATCAGCAGCCTTGGCGATCAAATTAATGGCTTTTAAAAACGATTCTCGATTGATCGATAATTGCATGCTAAGTTACTCTTAAATAAGTTACTCGTAAATGAGTGAATCTGTTACTGATTGGCTAATAACGTATAGTAGTTTATAGACGATATATTATTCGTCATTATAAACCATATTGACGAACGGCAACACCGAAAGCGGCATTTAGCCTGCTTGTAACATCATTGCCAATGACTTGTAGTCCTTATCAAATGCAGGATCAAGCGCGCGTAGCTCTGCTACTTTATCACAAGCATGCATGACCGTCGTGTGATCGCGCCCACCAAATGATTGACCAATCTCTGGAAAACTATTGTTGGTCAACTCACGTGCTAATGCCATGGCTATTTGGCGCGGACGAGCAATCATGCGCGTGCGCTTGCGACCCATGATATCTTTAATACTAACATCATAATATTCAGCGACTACCTTGCGGATATTATCCATATTGACCGCTTGCACACGCATAGCAACGATATCTTTCAAAGCATATTGCACCATCTCCAAAGTAATCGGTGCGCCAGTTAAATTAGCATTAGCGAATACTTGATTGAGCGCTCCTTCTAGCCGTCTCACATTTGACACCACGTTTTGAGCAATAAATAACGCACATTCTTTGGGCAAATTCATGCCAACCGAAGCTGCTTTTCGCTGCAAAATTTGAACACGAGTATCAATTTCAGGTGGTTCCACAGCCACCGTTAAACCCCATGAAAAACGCGAACGAAAACGCTCATCGAATTCAGTCATTTGTGACGGGTGACGATCGGACGCTAAAATCAATTGTTTATCGCCACTGGTAAAGTCAGCAAATAACGTTAAGAACTCATTACTACTTTTGGTCTTACCAGCTAGAACATGAATATCATCGACAATTAATAAATCTACCTTTTTTATTTTCTTTTTAAAATCTTCTATCTTATTATTTCTTAATGCATAAACTAATTGATTAATAAAATTTTCAGAAGTAAAATAATAAAACTTCTTATTATTTTTTAAATAGCGATCTGCAACAGAGTGCATTAAATGCGTTTTTCCCAAACCAGAAGGTCCATATATAAACAATGGATTGTGTCTATTTTTTGATTGGCGCTTACTAAGCTCATAACAGGCTTTATAAGCCAAGTTATTTGACTTTCCGGTTACAAACGTCTCAAAAGTGAACTCAGGATTTAAATAGCTCAACGATTTAGTATCGGCTGCCGCATCCAACATAGTCGAGTACGTGTAAGAATTATTGACTCGCACATCTTGAGGGTGAACACTAGAATTTGGCTCGATAGGGGAGGGAATAGTAATGGAGCTTACCGTCTGTAAGACTTTGATATTACTAGTTTCTTTTTCATCTACCGTCGATTCATTATGATGCGCATTATCGACACGTACTACAACAGCCTCAATGCTACCTTGACTGTGCTTAGCAACCAATTGCTCAATATTCTGTAAATGATTTTTTTGAATGTAGGAGACAAAATAATCATTAGGTGCCCTTACTACCAGAGTTTGACCCTCTTGATGCGCGGATAAGGGACGTAACCACATAGTAAATACATTATCTTTCACGCTATAGCGTAAATCCTCTAAGCACTTATCCCAAAGCATTGGCATGTCTGTCATTAAAATCGCTAACCTCATAAATTATAGTAAATGCTCTAATTAAGTTATGATATTCACTAACCGCATAGGAGCATTAATCTTATAAAAATCATAGAACTTGATACTTAAACAGGCTGCTAATTTAGCACAAACAGCCTGTGGATAACATGGTATTTTTTGTGGATAACCCTGTGGGTTGTTTTTTAGCTAACTAATAATATCGAGTTACCCACTATTGACCCACAGATTATCCACAGCCTTACCCATAGCGTAAATATATAATATTAAATGAAAAAACGCACTTAACCACAGAAAATAAGCCTCCCAACAACAACAATATCTATATATATATAAATCATAATAATTATTGAAACACAGGGTTTCTGTGGATAACTTTATCAGATTTAAATACATTGATACGATTTACAACGGCTTATTATTCTAAAAAAACAGGGCTTTTGAAACCAATATCAATATCAATATCAATATAAGTAAGTATGGACCGTTATCGTGCAAATACTGATTGTAAGAATCATATAATTCTGCGTATATAAACATGAGTTGAATTAGTTTATTGACCCAAATCAGTGAGAATGATATAATCCTGCGTTATTACGAATTTAGTCCATTATTTGATAGGTGAGTTATGAAACGTACATTCCAACCAAGCGTGATCAAACGCAAGCGTACTCACGGCTTCCGTGCCCGTATGGCAACGAAAAAAGGCCGTCAAGTACTTGCGCGCCGCCGTGCAAAAGGACGTCATCGTCTTACTGTATAAACTGGTTTATTAGTAGATACATACGATGTTTATGGTTTTAGTGCGTCATTGGAGTCTGTCATTTCTATATTATTGACTACACATGAAACACTAGCCATATATCGAAAGCGCCTATGTTGGCGCTTTTTTTGTCTCTTTATTTTGTTGATTATCTCTAGATTTCAACCTCTTTTTCTTAGGTTATCTTATGTCTGATCATAGCCAAACTACTTCTACTGCAAGCTTTACAAAAGCACAGCGTTTACTGACCCCTGCGGCCTTTCGTGAAGTATTTGATGCGCCTGAGCGTAAACTACATCAGAGCCATCTGATGGCATTTGTACGTAGCAGTACGATTACTCATGCGCGTGTAGGGATGGCAATAACCAAGCGTAAAGTACCAACAGCGGTTGCGCGAAACTTAATTAAACGTCAAATAAGAGAGATTTTTCGAGTACAAGCTTCTGAATTAGAAAATAAAGATATTGTATTTATTGTCAAAAAACCTATTAAAAATTTAAGTAATAAAGAACTAAAAAATGAAATAAGTAATATATTAAAAAAAATTAAAAATAAATAATATGTTTGATTTCAAAAATAATATTAATAATGTTACTTATTATTTATTGATTTATATAATAACTTTTTATCAAAAAATAATCAGTCCTATCATGCCAGCCCGCTGTCGATATTATCCAACTTGCTCAAATTATGGCAAACAGGCACTACAGTGGCATGGAGTGCGTACTGGCAGTTGGCTGTTATTAAAACGTCTTGCTCGCTGTCAGCCCTTTGGCGGACACGGGATTGATTTTGTACCTTTGCCTCTAGCCTCTTATAAATATTGCTACCAACCTGCACAAAGTATCAATACTGATTCTTATGTGTTATTTCAATCTTACACGTTGGGATGGGGAGTTTATCGAGATAGGTATAGCTATACGGCGCGTTTAAATCATCTGTTGAGGTAATGCGTATTTGTATAAATCATCACCGTTTAACAGCGCCTATCAGGTTAATTATACTGTTGGTATCATTTAAGGTGGTTTTTTAGTAAAATGATGACCATTTTATGTCAATGACAAGTGATGGCATGGTTTTGTCACATATAAACCATTGAATCTGAGTTACGACACAGACCCTAATTTTTCACTCTAGGATAGGTTTATGCAAAAGATATTTCGGGTGATGATCATCATTGCGATGCTAATCACCGCTTATCTACTGATTTTGGCGTGGCGTGATGATTACGCTAATGAGCCGGTTGTTGATGGGGTATCAGACGCTGCCGTTTCAGTAGGTGCAGATATTCCCTCGACAACGGGCGCGGCTGGCGATATTCCGGTACAGACGTTACCAGCCAATAGCGCAGTAGCTGCTAGCGGGTCGAACGCTGTTGCTAAGGATGCAGGACTTATCACGGTCACCACCGATCGTTATGATATTAAAATCAATCCGGTGGGCGGCGATATTGTTTATGCAGCGCTTAAGCAGTACGATGCGACACTCAATAGTGAGCAGCCTTTTGTATTACTAGAGAACAATAGTAATCGGGTTTATGTGGCGCAATCGGGTCTTATTGGACAAGATGGTATTGATACTGCCGAAGGTCGTGCCAACTATCGTCATACTGCCAACAGTTATCAGATGGAAAAAGGGCAGCAAACCTTATCTGTGCCGTTGACCTATCAAAAAGATGGCGTGACTATTACCAAAACCTTTACCTTTACGCATGATAAATATCCTATTGATGTCAGCTATCAGATTCAAAATGCGTCAGCGCAGCCATGGCAAGGTCAGTTGTTTGCGCAGCTAAAGCGCGATGATAGTAAAGACCCTGGTATGTCGGGTAAGGGTGCGCTGAGCATGGCAACTTATCTGGGCGGTGCTTGGGGTACGCCTGATGATCCTTATAATAAGTTGAAATTTGGCAAATTTAATGATGGCTCTTTAACCACAACCAGTGATAAAGGTTGGGTGGGTATTGTTCAGCATTATTTTGTATCTGCGTGGACACCTGAGAACTTTACCGGTAAATTCTTTAGCCGTGAATCGGGCAGTGATTATTTTATTGGCTTTAACAGTCAGCCGGTAAATGTTGCACCCAACAAGCAAGTGACGTTAAGTGCCACGTTATATGCTGGTCCAAAGGTTCAGTCTGAGCTAAAAGATGTGGCGGTCGGTTTGAATAAAACCGTCGATTACGGATTGTTATGGCCGATATCAAAAGTGTTGTTTGCTATTCTTGATGGGATTCATAAGATTATTGGCAACTGGGGTTGGTCTATTATCCTGTTGACCGTTTTGGTCAAGATTGCCTTGATGTGGTTTTCTAATAAGAGTTACTATTCAATGGCGAAGATGCGGGCGATTGCGCCGCGTCTGGCAGCATTAAAAGAAGAACATGGCGACGATCGCATGAAGATGTCACAAGAAATGATGGGCATCTACAAGGAAGAAAAAGTCAATCCAATGGCAGGTTGTTTGCCTATTTTAATGCAAATGCCTATTTTCTTAGCCTTATATTGGGTATTAGTTGAGAGTATTGAACTGCGTCACGCACCGTGGATATTATGGATTCAGGATTTATCAGCGATGGATCCTTGGTTTATTTTGCCACTACTGATGGGTGCATCGATGTTTGTACAGCAGCAGTTAAATCCGCAGCCAACTGATCCGATGCAAGCAAAAGTGATGAAGTTTTTGCCAATTATCTTTACCGCCTTTATGCTGTTCTTCCCAGCAGGCTTGGTGCTTTACTGGACAGTGAATAACTTATTTAGTATGACGCATCAGTATTTTGTCAATAAAAAAGTGGAAGAAGAACAAAAACTGCGTACGGTCAAAGTACTTGATTAATAGTAATTTAAGCTAATTAGTATCGAAAATAAAGAAACCATCGCACTTGCGGTGGTTTTTTTATGAGGTAGATTATTAAAGATGTTACCGAGCTGGATGATTAACCGTTTAATCCGTTTGTTTTAATTAAAAGCGATATTAATGACTCGTTATTAAATTTTATAGTAGAGCCAAAATAAACCTTGCTACAAGTTTGCTTTGTCAGGTTGCGTATAGCCGTCTATAATGAAGTTTTTAGCTACTGAGAGTTAGTGTGGATTCTGTCAAAGCGGGCTTAGCACCAGTTGCGTCATCTGAGCCATCTCATGCGTCCGGCATGACGACCATTGCTGCTATCGCAACGCCATTGGGTCGCGGTGGTGTAGGTATCATTCGTCTTTCAGGTGCCAAAGCCTATGCTATTGCCTGTCAATTAACGGGAAAATCTGGCTTTACTCCGAGATTGGCAAGTTTTTGCCGTTTTTATCAGGCAGATGGTACGGTTATCGATGAAGGGTTGGTGCTGTATTTTCGCGCTCCACATTCCTTTACTGGCGAAGACGTTATCGAGCTGCAAGGTCATGGTGGCATGATTTTGCAAAACCTACTGTTAGCACGGGTGTTTGAGCTGGGTGCCAAGCAGGCGGCTGCCGGTGAGTTTTCTTATCGTGCTTTTGATAATGACAAAATGGATTTGGTGCAAGCTGAAGCGATTGCCGATGCCATTGATGCAACCAGCGCGGCGGCGGCTAGTAGCGCCATTCGATCACTCAGTGGTGAGTTTTCTCAGCATATTAATCAGTTATTAGAGCAGCTGATTCATCTGCGGTTGCATGTTGAGGCGGCGATTGATTTTCCAGATGAAGAGGACGTAGATTTTTTATCTGATGGGGTGATTCAAAGTAAGCTTGAACAGACGCAACACCAAATTCAACAGGTATTAATGACGGCAAAACAAGGTCAGCTATTGCGTGACGGCATTCATGTGGTGCTTGCTGGCAGACCAAATGCAGGCAAATCAAGCTTGCTTAACCGCTTGGCAGGTCAAGAGCGTGCTATTGTTACTGATGTGGCAGGAACCACGCGCGATACCTTACAAGAAACGGTAGTCCTGAATGGTTTAACACTACATTTGACCGATACCGCAGGCTTGCGGGATACTGATGACACGGTTGAACGCATTGGTATTGCACGCGCGCGAACCGCTATTGAGCAGGCAGATATTCTGCTGATGGTCTATGATGTCACGCGTGATATTGATAATCATGCGACCCCATTGGAGCTGGCAGAGCACTTGTTCGGTGAGCTGCCCGCCGCTAAGCGTTTGCTGATTATTGCTAATAAAAGCGACTTATTGAATAATATTAATAATAATGAATATACGTCAACGACACAAATAGAGCTTAATAGTCGTGGCTATGAGCAGGTGCATGTTTCATGTGAAACAGGTGCTGGAATTACAGATTTAATCGAAACCTTATGTGCTAAAGTAGGTTTTCATCCGCCTGAAAACAGTTTGATAGCCCGTACCAGACATTTGGATGCGCTGAGACGCACGGCTGATTGTTTAGTAGACGCTCATGAACAATTAACTGTATTTCAAGCGGGTGAGCTGGTGGCAGAGAGTTTGCGCCATGCCCAGCAGCATTTGGGTGAAATCACGGGCGAATTTAGTGCCGATGATTTGCTTGGTAAGATATTTGGTAGCTTTTGTATTGGAAAATAAAGGGCGCTATTTAGTGTTTACTTAGCGGCGACTGATTATTATCACCGCTCATATTAACAAAGGAAAAGCGTATGCACTGTCCTTATTGTAACGCCTCAGAGACGAAAGTGATTGATTCTCGCTTGGCTGCGGAAGGGGCACAGGTTCGCCGCCGCCGCGTTTGTAGTGGCTGCCAAGAGCGCTTTACTACCTTTGAGATGGTCGAAGTCGTGATGCCGCGTATTATTAAATCCAGTACTAAAATTGAGCCGTATGATAATGAAAAGCTGCGCCGATCTATTCAATTGCCGTTGCAAAAACGCCCGATTACCATTGATGAGCAAGAAGCCATGATTAGCCGTGTGGAAAAACGCGTACGGCAAATGGGTGAGCGTGAAATCAGCAGTAAGGTATTAGGCGAAATTATTATGAGCGAGCTGAAAACCCTCGATGATGTTGCTTATGTCCGTTTTGCCAGCGTATATCGTGACTTTCAAGATATTGATGCCTTTCACCAAGAAATCGCTAATATTCGTCCCTTAGAAAAGCAAGATGAGTAAGCGTAACAATTGCTATGAACCTTTTTATTCTTTAGATTAGGGTAAGCCTTTTATGTCCCTGTTAGAGCATGCACAAACTGCCACAGACCGCTATTTTATGATGCTAGCTATTGAGCAGGCTCAGCGCGGACAATATACCGCGCGCCCAAATCCAGCTGTTGGCTGCGTTATCGTACAAGCAGACGTTGTGGTTGGACAAGGGTTTCACCCGAAGGTTGGTCAGCCGCATGCTGAAGTCTTTGCGCTTGATGATGCAGGTAGTAAGTCTAATAGCGCAACCGCGTATGTCACCCTAGAACCTTGTAGTCATACTGGACGCACGCCCCCGTGTGCACTAGCGTTGATTAAAGCCGGTATTAAACGAGTCGTCATCGCTGGACTTGACCCTAATCCGCAAGTAGCCGGACGTGGCGTCAGCTTATTACAACAGGCAGGCATTGAAGTTACAGTGGGCATCATGACAGAGCAGGCTGAAGCATTAAATCGTGGATTTTTAAAGGCGATGCGGACGCAACTACCTTATGTCCGCTTAAAGATAGCAACCAGCCTTGATGGTCGAACGGCTATGGCATCAGGGGAGTCTAAATGGATTACCTCAGCAGCTGCACGTGAAGATGTTCAGCAATTGCGTGCTCAAAGCGCTGCGATTATTACTGGTAGCAGCACGGTTATCGCGGACAATCCACAGCTCAATGTACGCTCGACCAGACTCGGATTTGCCCTAGAAGACATCCCTGCGCCTAAGATAGTGATACTCGATAGGCGAGAGCGCTTAGCACATGATGTGCATTCTGATTATCACTTGTGCCGTCATACTGATAGCTTGTATTGGCGCGACGATAATCTGCCAAAGCTACTGGCTACATTAGTTAGCGACTATCAGTGTTATGACATTTTAGTGGAAGCTGGCGCCAGTGTTGCCGGTAGCTTTTTGAGTCAGCAATTGGTAGATGAGCTGATTGTCTATCAAGCGCCTTGCTTACTGGGTGTACAGGCACGAGCCATGGTAGATTTTAATCCTTTGGCATTAGCACAGCAGCTGCGCTTTCAATATGCTCATCAGCAACGAGTAGGCAATGATCTAAAGCTGACTTTATTGCCTCTCTAATAAATTCTAGGCAGTTATTTATTTCATGATTATTTAGGGATAAGCTGGGTATAACTATTAAGTTGGGTATAACTATGATGTCACGCTTCTAGTAATTTAATATTTAATCTTTAATCAGTGTGAATGAATTTATAAATTACAATAGGTTCCACATGAAACTGTGTATAACTTTATATCGGGTTCCATGTGAAACAGTCCAAGCTAAGATTGTTCTGAATTCATATATAAAAACCACTACTAATCAACATCTTATGTAATTTTAGTATTAACTATTCTTTGGTTGCTAGTATGGTAAAACTTGTGGATAACTCTTAATGTTAATGATTAAAGGCTTGTTTTTTACTAATAATCTATAAGTTATCCACAGCTTATACTATTAATCCATGATAATTATCCAGTCTTATTAATCTAAAATTCACTATTTATTATCATAATATCTATCTATAAAGGCAGAGGGCGCTATGTTTACTGGAATTATTGAAAGTATGGGCAACGTAAAAGCCATGCAGCCTATCGGCGGTGATATCCGCTTGGTGATTGAGTCTAATGGACTTGATTTTAGTGATGTGTCGTTAGGCGATTCTATTGCTTGTAATGGTATTTGCTTAACCGTGGTTGACCTCGGTAGCAATTACTATGCCGTTGATGTTTCACGTGAAACAATCTCGCGCACCGCACTTGAGGATTTGAAAGTAGGATATAAAGTTAATTTGGAAAAAGCGATGCTTCCAACCACTCGTTTTGGAGGTCATATCGTTGCTGGTCACGTTGATGGGGTGGGCATCGTGCGCAAGTTGCAACAAGATGCGCGCTCACTTTATATTGAAATTGAGGTTCCAGCCGAGATTGCCCATTTTACCGCAACCAAAGGGTCAATTACGGTAGATGGTATTAGCCTGACTACCAATCTGGTGCGCGATAATATTGTTTGCTTAAATATCATTCCCCATACCGCAGAGATGACCAATATTGCTGAATATTGGCTGGTGGGCAATAAAGTAAATATTGAAGTCGATATCGTCGCCCGTTATCTAGAGCGTCTGCTCAATAAGTCGCAGCCAAATACTTCCTCGACTACCAGTACGCTCACAGAAGCTTTTTTAGCGGACAACGGTTTTATGAAATAGAAGCATGATAATAAATATTATGAATATTTAATAAACTGTTGTAATACTGCATGCAGCTTGTCTTTATTAATCGGCTTGGTTAAAAATTCATCCATCCCAGCAGCAAGGCATGCTGCGCGGTCTTCATCACTATTATTGGCAGTAAGCGCTACAATAGGGATAGTGCAGCCTTGCTCACGAATGATGGTAGTTGCTTGCCAGCCATCCATTACGGGCATACGGCAATCCATCAAAATCAGCGCAAAATCTTGCGGCTTGGCAGCAAGCTTATCTAACGCTTCTTGACCATCTACTGCCACCTCACTGCGATAGCCAAGCTTGGTCAGTAATTTACAGGTAATTTTTTGATTGGTCAGATTGTCCTCGACCACCAAGATCAGTGGCGTTTGAATCGATGTATTGGCACTGAGAGAATCCGCATCACTCTCAGAAATTCTCACAGTCAGTTGCTTAGATTCAGGTACATCAGGGTTGGTTAATACGCTAGATTGCGGCAGCGTAAGACGTATCAGCTCGGATAATAGACGGGCAACATCCAAAGGTTTGCTCAAAAAACCATCGAAATTAATGAGGAAAGTTGAAGGTATACTGCGCTCAGGCTTCATGCTCAGTAGTATTTTTGGCAAGGAGAGGCTGGCTAAAAAGTCTTGTAAAGCTGCGCTGGCACTCGCGTCAATATGAATGGCGCTATCGGTAGCTGTGTGGTTAGCGTTGTCTGTGTCTGTGTCTGTGTCTGTGTCTTTGCTAACCTTTTTGTCGCCCATTTCAGTAGTATCATTATGAGTAAGGTAGTACTCATAATCTAAGAGTAAGACTGTAGCGCTTTTAGCTTCAGATGCCAGTGTTGCTGTTATTTGCTGCAACACAGCTTTATCGAACTGACTATAAATACTGGCACGGATATTTAAATGCTGACATAAGCGCTGTAAATAAACGGCGCTCAGCGTTTGGTTGACGATAGCGACCAGATGCATCTGCTGAAAACTACTATGATATTGATAAACCGGCTGATAAGTTGGGTTGTGGGCGGGCAAATATAAGTGAAAAGTACTGCCTACTCCTTTAGTACTTGTCAGCTGGATAAAACCACCCAACAGCTGAGCAAAGCTGCTCGATATGGCAAGCCCAAGCCCTGTACCGCCAAATTGTGCGCTTACTTGTGGATTGGCTTGAGTAAAGTAGCTAAATATAGCCTTTTGCTCTGAGGGACCGATACCAATACCGGTATCTTGAATACTAAAATGGAGCCAAGGCTGCTGCGTATTGACGGCGTGTTGTAAGCGGTGATAGCTTGAAGGTAAAGCAAGCGGCAATGTGGCGGAAGTGTCAGCATTATCTAGAAAACTTGAGAGATGACGATTATTTTGAGGTTGAGACTTACTTAAACCACGCTGAATAATCTGCCCCATCTCTTGATCGCTCACACCTTCAATAATGAAGGCAACATAACCTGAGCGCGTGAATTTTACGGCATTATCGAGTAGGTTCAGCAGAATTTGACGCAGGTGTCTGCCATCGGTGTCGATATAACGTGGACAGTTGGGCATAAAGAAATATAGCAGCTCAAGCTCATGTCGGCGCGCATTACCCACCATCAAGTCACTAAGTTGTTGACTGAGTTTAAACACATCAGTCGGCGCAAGTACCACCTCCATTTTGCCCGCTTCAGTCTTTGCCACATCCAACATGTCATTCAGCATTGCTAACATCGAATAACTGGATTGGATTAACGTTGCTAGCACATCGCGCTGATTGTCAGTCAATGTTTGAGGCTCTATTAAGTCTAACGTTCCGATAATCGCATTAAGTGGGGTACGTAATTCATGCCCCAAGGTGCTTTTTAAGGCTGTCAGCTGCGCTACCTGATGATTGAGCTGCTGATTTTGTTGTCGCAAATTCAGATTCCGAGTCACTAGCTCATTAACGTTGGTAAACATCACTGTGAAGCCATGAGTTTGTTCATGATCGCCAAACCATGGAGTGATGTGCAGCTGATAAGCTTGTTTATCCTCCAAGCCATAGACCAGTACCGTGCGCGTAACTCGCTGTGAAGTCAGTTTTTGCAAATATTGCTGGGTAATTTTATCGCTACCAGTGACAAAATCTTTGAGCGTATAAGTGACGTCTTTCTGAAATGAGGTGGTAAACACTTGATCAAAACGTTGATTGGAAAAGCTGATCTGACCTTGACGCATAATCATGAGCATCGGTAATGGCGCCTGAGTAACCAAGCGCTCAAGCCGATGATTGAGCACATTAATACGTCGGTGCTGACTGTGTAGCTGATAGCCAATCCGCCCTAATATATGACCTAAGCGTAAAAACTCAATGGTACTATCGGCCTCTATAAAGGGTGGTGGGGTATAATTTTCTTTAGCAAGGGTTGGTATATCGTCCGCATACGTTAGCAGCTGTTCCCAATTGGCGCGGCGTTTTAGCATATATAGTAGCGCTGTGACTAATAATATCAGCGCAGCCATGAGCGGTAACCAATAAAGGTACGAGATTAAATTAATAACAATGGGCTGATGGCGCAGTATGATACAAAGTTGCTGATCATTTTTAAGGGTTAAAGTAGCCATTAGTTGGCGTTCAGTCACCTTAAAAGCGCTTTTTGCGTTGGGGGTTTGTGGCTTAATATGAGAAAAGCTGACCGTGGTAAAAGGTGGCTCGTCAGGGCGAGTATTCCTATATACGTAGGTCTGCCCAGATGGCATCATCAAAATCAGCTGATAACTAACGCGCTTGAAAAGTGGTCGTTGTAATATAGTCTCTATATGGCGGTTTGTGTTGTCGTGCGTCTCTGTTAAATTATGCTGGAGGCTATCAAAAACCATTTTACTGTATTGCTGGGTATTTTCTTTGAGCGTCAAAAATAGCATGACATAATACAAAACCAACATAATAGACAATGTTAGGCAGTAGAAGATAAGTAAGCGCTTTAGCGACTGAAACTGTTGCACAGACCACAACCCTTATCGGTAGAGGATGTATTCACTTATCACAAGGTGGATAGCATGCCTTAATGATGGTATAAGCACAGGGTATAAAGTAACATGGTGTGGGCTATCATTGACCATCACAATGCAGTTAATGTCCTATTAGTAACGCTTATACCTCATAATGCCCTAAAATACCTATAACTAAATAGAGATATTAGCAGAGATAATTTTGATGCTCTATTATCAGCATGGTACAACTGTGTAAACTCACTTATAATAAACCCAATATTTAAACGATATGATTAACTTAACTTCTTATTTAACTTCATTTAATCAACGCTATCATTTGCTGATACTATTTAAAGATACCCTGCTGCTATGACGATAACTGTTCCTAACGCTTTGACTGCTGTTAACAATGCGCCAAAAACCACCCAGCGCTTGCGCGTGGTATTTGCAGGTACGCCTGAATTTGCTGCTATTAGCCTTGAGGCATTAATTGCGCAGCAAAATGCGCTGAATATCGATATTGTCGCTGTTTATAGCCAGCCGGATCGCAAAGCCGGACGCGGGCAAAAACTCTCCGCATCTGCCGTTAAGCAAGTGGCATTGGCGCATGACATTCCCGTTGAACAACCCGCTACCTTTAAAAAATCCAGTGACGAAGGTCTTACGGCTCGAGAAACGTTGCGCGCTTACCAGCCTGATGTGATGGTAGTCGCCGCCTACGGGCTTATTTTACCCATTGGCGTTTTAACCACGCCAACGTATGGTTGCCTCAATATTCATGGCTCGTTACTGCCACGCTGGCGTGGTGCTGCGCCCATTCATCGTGCGTTATTAGCGGGTGATGCTGCAACAGGCATTACCATTATGCAGATGGATAAAGGGCTGGATACTGGCGATATGCTTTATAAAGTCAGCTGCGCCATTATAGATAATGACAGTGCCTCCAGTCTCCATGATAAGTTAGCCACATTAGGCGCGACTGCAATCAGCACCGTGCTGCAAGATTTACCGCATTATCAAGCGCAAGCAACCGCGCAAGATAACAGTCAGGCTAATTATGCCGAAAAGCTGATTAAAACAGAAGGTGAGATTGACTGGTCACAATCGGCTAGCGTGATAGAGCGCCAAATCCGTGGCTTAACACCGTGGCCGGGCGCTTACACCTTTTTAAAGGGTGCGCGCGTCAAGATTTTAGCCAGCTTACCGGTCAATGATTCTCAGCAAACCGATAAACCTGCCGGCACAGTTATTAGCGTCGGTCGCAAGGCAATTTTGGTGGCGTGTGGTATTGATAATGATGCTAATTTTGATGCTGACAGTGCCAATACAGCAAGGCAAGCCAGTACTTTAGCGATTACTCAGTTGCAGTTTGCCGGCGGTAAACCAGTCAGCGCAGAGCAAATCTGCCATGGCAACCAGCTCAATGATGGTGACCAATTTACCGCTGAAACAGATGTTATTTAATAAGATTGTTTAACAGGATTATTCAACGTAATCACCTAACATGACCATCGCACCAATTTATTAAATGTATTCCATTAAAGTTATCAGCTCTATTTAAAGCAATATTTAACCTAATATTTAAACGATTATGCACTGCCAACGCTGCCAGTAGGCGCACAGGAAATCACGTACTATGAGACATCACGCAACCGCGTCTAACAGCCCTCGAAACAATAAAAATAAACCATCAAGCAACCTTAAGATGGTCGGTAGTGTGCGCGCGCGCGTTATTCGCACCTTGCTTGCCATCCAAAACGGACAGTCATTATCAAGTGTGCTTGACCCGTTATTAAACAGCTTGCATGAAGGCGATAAGGGCTTTGCTCATGCTTTATTGTTGACCACATTGCGTCAGTGGTTTGCGCTTGAGCGCTTGCTTGATAGCTTAGCGGACAATACGATTGATGAGATGGAAGTGCGTACCACCATACAAGTGGGACTGACCCAGCTGCTATATTTACAAGTTGCTGACCACGCTGCGATTCATGAAACTGTTGAAGCGGTAAAAGAAATTGAATTTGCCCATGCCTCTGGTTTGGTCAATGCCATCTTGCGTAAAGTGGTGAAAAATACCCATAAATACCACAAAAAATGTGATAAAAATCACAGCTTACCGAACTGGCTTGCGTATCAGCTTAAGCAAGACTGGAGCGAAGAGTATCCAGCCCTAACTCAAGGGTTACGTCAGCCTGCGCCGATGTTTTTACGCGTCAACACGGCATTAAGCACCGTAGAGGGCTATCAACAAACGCTTGAGCAAGCAGATATTGAAGCTGAATTGGTTCAGTTAGTAAGTGAATTACAACTGCCACAGTCTGTCAATAACGACGCTACAACGACCGCCAAAACAATCACTACCCAAGCATTACGTCTTGAGCAAAGTACGGGCGTTGTAGGTTTGCCTTCATTTGCAGTAGGTGCTGCTAGCGTACAAGATATGCATGCTCAACTTGCCGCGCCATTAATTCATCAAGCACTTATTAATAAAGTAAATATTGATAACAACAATGACCAGAATGAGCTACATATTTTAGATGCCTGTGCTGCACCTGGTGGCAAGCTTGCGCATTGGCTAGAGCTATTAAATGCTGATAAACAATCCTCATTGTTTCATGTGAAACGTATTGAACATGATAGTAAAGCTGATGTAGCAGACGGTCGCGCCATTAACTTTACGGCTATTGATAATGAAGCGCCGCGTATTACCCGCATCCATGAAAATTTAGAGCGATTAAATTTAGAAAAATCGGAACTTATTAATCTAAATATCGTTTGCGCCGATGCCACAAGATGGCAAGGCATCGCTCAATCTAAAAACCAAAAAATTGATAAAAATAAACCTGTATTTGACGCCATATTATTAGATTCCCCTTGTACGGCAACCGGCGTCATTCGTCGCCATCCTGATATCAGTCTGTTACGTGCCGAAGAAGATATTGCGCAAACCGTATCGTTACAGGCAGAAATTCTAGACAATCTGTGGGCACAGCTAAAAGTCGGCGGTTATTTGTTGTACGTTACTTGCTCGATATTAAAACAAGAAAACGTTGAGCAAATGCAGGACTTTTTACGTCATCATACCAATGCCACGGCGATTGAATTTACCGAAGCCTGTAGCTGGGGAATTGCGCAAGAAGTGGGTCGCCAATGTTTGCCAATTGATAGCGAAAGTGGTGATGGCTTTTATTATGCATTGCTACAAAAAAAGGCGTAATTAATACTGCTTAGCCAATACTGCTTAATAAACGTTCTTTAATAAGTGCCTTTAATAACTCGGGTTAAATCTCAAAAATCATTGTAGGTAGGGAAGCTTATGAAATATATCAGTACTCGTGGTCAGACAGCACCGATGGATTTTAGTGATGTGCTATTAATGGGGCTTGCGCCTGATGGTGGCTTGATGCTGCCTGAGCATTATCCGCACATTGATAATGCAACGCTTGATGAATGGCGCACGCTAAGTTATCCAAAGCTTGCCATGGCGATTATGCAGCGCTTTGCTACGGATATTCCAGCAGCAGACCTACAAGATATTATTGAGCGCACTTATACTACTGAAGTATTTGGCAGTGCCGATATTGTTCCAGTGCGTAAGCTTGAAGATAATGTCTATATTTTAGGCTTATCGAATGGTCCAACCTTAGCGTTTAAAGATGTGGCGATGCAGTTTTTGGGCAATGCTTTTGAGTATGTGCTGAAGAAAAAAGACGCACGCATCACGATTATTGGTGCCACCAGTGGTGATACCGGTAGCGCTGCCGAATACGCATTACGCGGTAAAGATAATATCGAAGTCTTTATGCTATCACCGCACGGCAAAATGAGCGAGTTTCAGCGTGCCCAGATGTATAGTTTGACCGATGCCAATATTCATAATATCGCCATTGATGGTATGTTTGATGATTGCCAAGATATCGTCAAAGCTTTGCAGCAAGATGCGGAGTTTAAAGCGGCTTATAATTTAGGCACCGTCAATTCTATCAATTGGGGTCGCATTCTTGCGCAAATCGTTTATTATTTTAAAGCCTACTTTGCGGTGACCACTAGCAATGATGAACAAGTCAGCTTTAGTATTCCGTCAGGGAATTTTGGTAACATTTGTGCTGGACACATTGCTCGTGAAATGGGCTTACCAATTGGACGCTTAATCGTTGCGACCAATGAAAATGACGTGCTTAATGACTTCTTTAATAAAGGCGCGTATCAACCACGCCCGACTGCTAAAACTTACATTACCTCTAGCCCGTCTATGGATATCTCTAAAGCCTCTAACTTTGAGCGTTTTGTATATTTGCTGCTGGAGAAAGATAGTGCGCGCGTTCATGAGTTGTTTGAAGGGGTAAAGTCAGGTCAAGGTTTTGATTTAGCAGATTTAATGCAAGCAGTAAACACCCGTTATGGCTTTGCTGCGGGCAAGTCTACGCATAGTGACCGCCTACAGACCATCAAATCACTGTATGAACAATATGGTGAACTGGTCGATCCGCACACGGCTGACGGTATTAAAGTTGCCCAAGAATTACAGCAAGCGGGCGAAGTCATCATCTGCGCTGAGACGGCATTGCCTGTTAAATTTGCCGAAACTATCGTCGAAGCTATTGGACAAATTGATATTGCGCGCCCTGCGCATACCGAAGGTTTAGAAGCATTACCGCAGCGTGTGGTTATCTTAGACAATGATGCTGAATTGGTTGCTGAGCAAATTCGTCAACATGTCAAAGTGAATGCTGCTTAAGAGCCTACTTAAAATGAGCTGTTTCATAAAGAAGAAAGAAGCACTTTACAAAATAGATGCTCTTTAAAATAACGGCTCTCTAAAATAGGTGCTTACTAAATCATATCCAACAAAGACTTTGTTTCACGTGAAACAAAGTCTTTGTTATTTATAGTGAGTAATAAATATTGATATCTTGCTAAGATATACGGTTGCGCTATAAAATTCGCAAAATACTCGATTAAAGATTACACTTATGTAAAAAATGGTTTGATATTATGCTATGGTATCTGCCACCCCATCTTTTAAAAATTAACGATGCTTATTATTAACTAAAGCACAGTATCGTCTTTTACTACCGATTAAGCCGTTAACAGCGCCAGCGCTACCCTTGACCCATTATGGATTTGATAATGAAAATAAGCCTCAATGCGCTAGCAAAAGCGCTGTTAATGACTGCTTTTAGTAGTGTATTTCTTCTCAATACCGCTCACGCCAATAACCCGCCGCCAACGATTAAAGCCGATGCACCCAATCGCTATATCGTCAAAAAAGGCGATACCTTATGGGACATCTCAGGGCGCTATTTAGAGAGTCCGTGGCGCTGGAAAGAGATTTGGGCTACCAATAAACAAATTAAAAACCCCAATCTGATTTATCCCAATGACATTCTTATTCTCTGCGTGATTAAGGGTAAAACTTTGATAGGCGTCGATACGGGTGAAGGCTGTGCTGGGGTCGAAAAACAAATCTCGACTAATGTGGCAGTAAATACGGTTGCCGTCACGTCAACGCTAAATAGTATCCCCGCCATTCCCATGTCAGCGATTCAACATTGGCTCGATAAAACGCTGATTGTGAATCCAAAAGATTTTGACACCACGCCTTACATTTTAGCCTCGAAAAAGCGCAATTTGATTACTGGTAGTGGTGATAAAGTCTATGCCAAAGGTATTCCACTTATCGTTGGTCAGCGCTACGGGGTTTATCGTAAAGGTGAATTATACGTTGAACCAAAAACCAATAAGATCATTGGTTTAGAGGTTACTCAAGTCGCAACTGGTTTAGTCACGGCAACGGAAAGTAATGGCGTAACCAGTTTGCAATTAACGGACAGCTACGGTAAAGAAGTTCGTGAAGGCGACCATGTTTTTGTAGAGCTAGATAATTCAATTCCACCGGTATTTTATCCTACGCCCGCTACAGTTAATCGCGGCGGCATGATTGTTCGGGTCATGGATTCCATCAGCTCTGCCGCGCGCGGTAGTGTGGTGGCAATCAATCTAGGACGCAATCAAGGCGCAAAGCCGGGTGCCGTATTGACTGTTTATCAAAAAGGTCCATTAGTACGCGATGTGTTTGATAATGATATGCCTGTGCGCTTGCCAAGTGAGCCTACCGGTATGGTGATGGTATTTAATACCTTTGATGACATTAGCTATGCCTATGTTTTAAATTCAGAATTGCCGCTGAGTGTGGGCGATCAGCTGTTACCGCCGCCTTATTTATGAGTTTTATAGACTAATATTTTTAAAAGATTGAGTTTTCTAGATGAGTGATTTTTATGAGCGCATTACTACCTCCTTTATCAGATGAGCAGCGCGCGGTTTTGGCGCTTTGGTATGAGGTTAATGCGTCGTTATCTGCTTATCATCAGTTAATAGCGAGTTTTGATAGTGCTCAACAAGCGTGGGCAGCAAAAGTAGGTGCGTGGCAGCAATTGGGCATTCATCATACCCATCTTAAGCGCCATGAAGCAGTACAACAAACTGTGGACAGTATAGATAAAATTGAACAGGCATTAGCCGCTGGACAATATCAATTATTATTTGCAGAGCAGCCTGAATTTCCTACTCAGTTACTACAAATATTTGACCCACCGCCGCTATTGTTTTGCCGTGGTAATATCGAGCGGCTACAACAAGCACAAATTGCGATGGTAGGCAGCCGTAAACCAACCGCGCACGCGCAAAAGATTACCTTTGATATGGCGCAATATTTAGCTCAGGTAGGGTATGTCATTACCAGCGGGTTGGCGCTGGGCGTAGATAAACGCGCACATTTAGGGGCACTGGCGCAAACTGATCCTATGTTGCAAGGTCGTACTATTGGTGTGATGGGAACGGGTATTGATATTTGTTATCCCAATCATCATGACCAACTCTTTAGCCAAATTGTTGAGCAAGGCGGCTGCTTAATTAGTGAGCTGTTACCGCATACAAAGCCGCATAAGCATACTTTTCCGCGCCGTAACCGCTTGGTTGCTGGGCTAAGTCTTGCCACTATCGTTACCGAAGCGACTATCAAAAGCGGCTCACTGATTACCGCGCGTCTTACCTCTGAGCAAGGTAAGCAGGTCTTTGCCATACCCAGTCACATCGATAATAGCAATGCGGAAGGCTGTCATCACCTGATACGTGAGGGCGCAACCTTAATTTACCATCCTGAGCAAGTATTGGCTGATGTTAATCTGCAACTTGGGCTGTATCCTGCCAAATCTCAGAATAACAGCACTAACAACAACAGCCCTAAAAATAAAAGGTCTCAAAATAATAACTCTGTAGATCATAAGCAGAAAGAGGTTCCTTCTCAACAAGTCGATGATGCGTCATCTAATGTTCATTTGGACTCTTTTATTATCCAGCCGCCCATTACGGCTATTTCGGTATCTGTTCCTAGCCATTTAACTACTGTTTATGATCAGCTTGATTGGCATGGTCAGGATTTGGATGCGCTCTTGTTAGCAACGGGACTGACCCCAGCAGAATTAATAGGGCAGCTAATGGAGCTTGAGTTGTTAGGCGTTATCAACGTACAGGGTGGGCGTTATTCACGGCTTTAATGTATTTATACCTTAACGTTTATTACTGATACTTCTAAAAATTTACAGAAAGTTTTATACTGGATTACTGTGTCTTTACTTACCATGAATCCGTTATTTTATGAATTTTTCTATGACTCAAACCTCGACCGTAACCACTGATTCTATTAGTCAAGCTGCCAGCTGGGTACAGGCAGGACGGCTATTGGCTTATCCTACTGAAAGTGTTTGGGGTATTGGCTGTAACCCTTTCAATGAGGGAGCAGTGCGGCAATTATTGGCTATCAAACAGCGACCTGTCGAAAAAGGAATGATAGTAGTAACTGATAGTGCTGAGCGTATCGCGCCTTTACTGGCGACGCTAACTGCTAGCCAGCGCCAAACGGTTTTAGACAGTTGGAATACGTCAAATCATACGACAGAAAAACAAGCGCATACTTGGCTGCTACCATTACCATCCTCATTATCCAATGAATCAAATCAACCTATTATGCCTACTTGGATTACTGGCGCACACAATAGTATAGCGGTACGCGTTATTGCCCATCCTCTTATTCAGCAGCTGTGCGCCCAATTGGTTTCTGCGCATAATCCTTATGGCTTGCTGGTCTCGACCAGTTGCAACCCATCTGGGCAAACACCTGCATTGTCTTTAGCGCCAGCGCAGGCTTATTTTGCAACTGATTCTGACGCTGAGCAGGTTAGGTATCTATCTGGTGACACATTGGGTTATCAGCTACCAAGTCAAATCCATAATGCCTTAACCGGGCAATTAATTCGCTAAAGCTGCTACTAACGCTTATCTACACTTATCCTCTTGTTTTTATATGGTATTTGTTGCCAAATCATCATTAAGTATATAAAAAACGTAAGGATAATAAGTGATGGACATACTAATCAGTGGTGGTTCAGGATTTTTGGGTAGTGCCTTTAGTAAGGCATTAATAACACGTTATCAGGAACAAAATAAACCGTTGCATACCACGTGGCTGACGCGCGACAGTAGCCAAGCGCATCCTGATGCCATCGCTATGTTGAGTTACGATGAACTGGAAAAAACAGATAAAAGTTTCGATGTTATCTTAAATTTAGCGGGTGCCGGTATAGCCGACGAGCGCTGGAGCGATGCGCAGAAAGAGACACTGCTTGCCAGCCGTATTAAGCCTACCGAATCATTACTTAAATTTATTGCCCGCAGTTCGGTTAAGCCCAAGTTATTGGTGAGCGGTTCAGCCATTGGTTGGTATGGCGTGCAAGGTGATACCCCATTAACTGAAAGCAGCCCTGCTAAGGACGACTTTGCCCATCACTTGTGTGAGACGTGGGAGCAGTTGGCGTTGCAAGCAACGGAATCTGGCGTGCCGGTTGCGATTGTACGTACGGGCGTGGTTATTCATCCAGATGGCGGTATGCTGGCGAAGCTGTTAACCCCCTTTAAAATGGGCGCTGGCGGGCAGTTGGGTGACGGTCAACAAATCATGAGCTGGATTAGCCGTGACGATTGGGTCGAGGCGGTTATTTTCATTATTGAGCAACATTTATCAAAAGCTATTAACACGCACAACACACCTCAAGATATGCACATCATCTATAATCTTACTGCGCCCAATCCTGTGACCAATCACACCTTTACCAAAGCGCTTGGCACTTGGCTCCATCGCCCAACTTTTCTAACGTTGCCCAGCGCGGTACTAAAAATCATGTTCGGTGAGATGGCAACCTTGCTTATTGATGGGCAAAAGGTGCTTCCGCAAGCATTATTAGATGCCGGTTATAAATTTAAATATCCTACTTTAGAGCAAGCGTTAACGCAGCAATCCTAATAAGAAAAGTATGATAAAGTTTCACGTGAAACAATTCATAATTTATGTTTTTCGTTGACAATATTTTGTCTCGTTTGACGCTTTAGATGATTGATTGTGGCAGTGTTTACAAGAAAGAGCCTAAAAAAACCGTATGGTACGAGCAATATAAACGAGCATCGGTTACCAATAGCTATGGTGACCCGCAAACTTGTATCATAAGATAGCGCTACATTTTGGATGTTGTTTGAATGATGCTGTTTTTTGTGTTGATTACTCAAGGTCTCTCGTTAACGACCAGTATTTTATTGTATTGGCTACTACGCATAAAGCGCCGCCGGAATATGCTGCTATTGGCAGGGACAGTATTTATTGTTAATAATATAGTGCTTCTTTACGGTCTAAGTGAGTTTTGGCGGGCGCGCTTTCATATATATTTAGTGGTCAGTATCTCACAAGGCTTTATGCTTTATGCGGCTTTGATAACGGCGCTTATCGCTGGTATTTATTGTTATATTCTTAAGCAATCGAGCCGTCCGAAATTACTGCGTACGCTAGCTGTTGGGGTATATATAGGCATTGTCGGCTTAGCGGTATTTAATGCGTATTCGCCCGTTGTCCACCACTTGACTGTAAAAACGGACAAGCCGTTAGCCAAACCGCTAACCATGGCAGTGGTATCTGACACGCATTTGGATCGCTGGTTTGGCAATCGACAGCTGAAGAAATTAGTCAGCCTTGTTGATGCGCAGCATGTTGATACGGTGCTGCTGGCAGGCGATCTTATGAATGACCGTACCTATTATTATGATAAAACCAATATGCATGAGCAGTTGTCAAAGCTGCGCGCGCCACTTGGCGTCTATGCCGTATTGGGCAACCACGATTATTCTGGTAATCAGGTGTCGATTGCTGAAGCTGTGACCCGTGCCGGTATCCAAGTTATTGATAATAAAAGTGTCTATTTGAATGACGCTGTCTGGCTGGTTGGGCGTTCGGATGAAACGGATTATGGTCGCCCGTTAGCAGAAGAATTGTTGCCACCGATTGATACGAACAAGCCTGTCATCATGCTAGAGCATAGTCCTTCAGAAATTAGGCTTATCAGTAAGCTACCCATAGATTTGCATCTTACCGGTCATACTCATGGTGGACAGATATTCCCATTAACCGTATTGATGAAGTACTTTAGCCCGTTATTATATGGCGCTAAAAAGATGAATAATACGCAGTTTTTGGTGACTTCAGGCTATGGTTTTGGCGCTGTGCCATTTAGACTGGGCACGCGCTCAGAGATTTGGGTAGTAACATTGATAGGCAAATCGTCTTGATGGACAAACAATTTTAATAAATTATATTAATAAATGACATTAATAAATAAGCCGACTATATTTTTTAATATGAGCCACTGTTAAAAGATGAAAATAGACAAAATATCCTTTCTATAATAATTTCAGAGTAGGTGCTTTTGTCTGAATTATCTGCCGTACAAAGGTGGCGAAAGCATCGATAATATGATGCGTTTCTTGTTTCATACCTTGGTGGACGCTCATTAAGTTAATAAAACCATGCGGTGCGCCAAGGACAGTATGCGTCTGTACATTAATGCCGTAGCCTCGTAGCTGCTCGGCATATACCAGCGCTTCATCATGTAATATATCCAATTCAGCAGCGACAATATAACTCGGACACAGATGCGCATTATCGCCAGCCATAGGTGATAGCAGCGCGTGCGGTTGTAACAATGAGCAATCTTGCAAGTAAGCCGCATGGAAGACCTGCACATCGTTATAATCCAGAATCAGCCCTTGACCGTACAATTTCCAACTGGGATAGTCTATGTCGATATCCGTAATTGGGTATAGCAATAGCTGTGCTAGCGGCAGCGGTAACGCTTGCAACTGCTGAAAAATATCCATGGTAAAGTCATCAGGTGTCGGCATATCTGGTTGCTGATTAGCCGCGTGCATTGCTACAGAATTGCTTACTTGCTGTGCTACTAATGCAGCAAGACCGCCACCCGAGCTGTCACCGGCTAAGACAATACGAGATGAGGACGCGCCGAGGCTATCAGCGTGCTGTGCCAACCAGGCATAAGCTTTAAGACAGTCTCTAATAGCCGTAGGCGCAGGGTATTCCGGCGCAAGACGATAGTCAATACTGACCAGCGCCCAACCGATTTGCGCGCAAACAGTATGGCAAAATTCATGATGAGTATTGACATCGCCTAAACAAAATCCGCCGCCATGAAAAAATAACATTACAACCTTATCAGGATTTTCTCCATTGCCGTTCTGCTCATTACTATCTATTGAATGGTAACAGCGTATGGTCATATCATCGCCGTCAGCATTATTAATCACCTTATCCTGCCAGCTCACCACTTTCGCGTTTTCTTTATTATTACTATTTCTAATTTTATAAACCTTATCCATAATAAAGGTGGTTTTAAAATGATTGTCGTTCTTAGTTTGCTGCCAGACGCTTGGAGATTGCAGAGCGACCATTTCAATGGCAAATTTTTGCCGTAACTGTGATAATTTATTGATTGTTATAGAGGGTCTAAGCTTATGGTTCAATGCAAGAAGTAGCCTCATCGACGCATCGGTATGCGGGTATTGCTCCGAGGTAGGCGCATTTAAATAATGATTGAGTCGGTTAATGATAGGTGTTGGTAAGCGGCTTAAACCTTTGACGACATAATGCAGTACATGGCGCTGCTGGCTCTGCTCTAGCGCCGTGGTTTCTATTGTTTTTACTACTTTTGTAAAAAAAGCATGCAGCGATGATATCGGCAAAATTTTCATATAGTCCCTTATACGAGCTAAAAAGAACATGTTAAAAGCAGCATTGACTGTTATTCATTAGTACTCGCATCACTATTAAGCTGCCAGTCTTGCCTCAGCATGAATTATCTCACTGACAAACTGGGCAAAATTTTTAATAATCTTGTGCATCTCATTTTCAAGCCCTTGATGGACGCTCATAAAATGAATAAAACCGTGCGGCGCGCCCAGTACTAGATGAGTGGATACGTCAATGCCATAGCGCTGCAGTTGCTCAGCGTAGGCAAATGCCTCGTCACGTAAAATATCCAGTTCGGCGGCGATAATATAGGTGGGGCATACCTCACGATTGTCGCCAAGCATCGGTGAGATCAAAACATGCTGACGTATAAGTCTGCTATGCTGAACATAGGCAGCATCAAATACGACAATATCTTCGTGATCTAATAGCAGCCCTTTGCCGTAAAGTGTCCAGCTGGGATATTCGATTTCGATATCGGTCACCGGATATAATGGCATTTGGGCAAGCGGGCGTGGCAGATTTTGTAGGCAATCTAAAGTTTCTTGTCCCTCTATTCCTATATCTAGCCACGCCGATTTAGTTGGGGTGGCGACTTGTTGAGCGACCAGCGTTGCCAAGCAGCCACCCGCGCTATCACCAGCTAAGACAATACGTGCAGGGTCGGCACCCAATATATGTGCATGCGATGATAGCCAAACATAAGCTGCAATACAGTCACGTAATGCAGTGGGCGCAGGATGCTCAGGTGCCAAACGGTAGTCCACACTGACTACCGCCCAGCCAGTTTGGGCACAGACCGCATGACAAAACTCATGATGCGTATTGACATCACCGATACAAAATCCACCACCATGAAAAAACAACATAACGCTTTTATCAGGGTTAGGTTGCTGTTGCTTAGGGTCGGTTGAAGCTTGATAACAGCGAACTCTCATTGCCCCGCCATCAGCGTTGGTGATGGTTTTATCGTCCCAGTTGACACCTAATGTCAGCGTTTTTGGCTTTATGATTAGCGCCGTCAGATGGCTCAACGGCGTCTCTAATTGCGCCCTTAATTTGGTATTTAATTGCGCCTTTAATGTAGCGCCAAGCTTATCAGTATCGACATTATTAGGTGCGGCCTGTTGCCAAACTCTCGGGGATTGCATCGCTACAGCATCAATAGCAAAACGTTGCCGCAATCTACCTAGTAGCTCAAACTGTATAGGGCGTTTTAATTTGTTGTTTACAGCGAGAATCAAGCGCAAATGTGCATTGGCATGTTCATACTGCTTGGTTGTTGGACCATTTAAATAACGAACCAACTGCTCAAGCAAGGGCTCCGGTAAGTAACCTAACGTTTTTAGCACATAATGCAACTTATGCTGCTGATACATCGCAACGTGTTTGCAGCGTGATATGTGTTTAGACTTAAAAAAGCCAGTATTGACGTTTGGTATATGAGGCTTGGGCAGGTAGGCTGTTGGCGGACTTTGTTGACCAAAGGCGGCAGGACTCATACCCATTAACATCTTATTTATAAAAGTGCGCAGCGATGGCGTGGGTAAAATAGGCATACGGCTCCTTATTCAATCAACCTATGAGAAGTTTTTATATCAACTTTAGCCGATATTTAGGACAGTTGGCAGCAAAATTACAGAATGTTTGCATGGTTTCTAAAAAGATTTTCCTACTATTATCCTAATAAACATAAAAAAGCGCCACTCTAGGCTTGAAATTTAGTCTTATTACCTTTATCAAGCAGCTATTGACTAGAGTTTATTGTAACTAAGAGCGGCTGTAAAAGAAGGGCGAAAACGCAGTCCATCATAGCCTAGTTTTACAAGGCTAATATTAAATGTCTGCTTTTAAGGGCTTAAGCGTTAAAGGCTTCAGTTGAAACACGTGCTGAACCTGAGTACATTATAAAGCCCCTACTTGATAACGCGCCTATTTGAACCATTAAAACAGCGTAGTCTATCGGCATCTGCCGGTTTTATTATAAATATCAGCCTCGTTATTAAAAAATCATAAGGAATTATCATGAGCGAACAAGCCCCAAACCACGAATTTGACACCCAAGACCCAAAAGCGGCACAAAGCAATATTGACCGTGACAGCAGCGTATTAGCAGAAACGCTGGATGAATTTAATCCAGAAGTGAATTCAGGTAATGAGGAAACTATCGATAGTGAAATCGATATTCACGCCTTTGAAACTCGTATCGCTGAGCTTGAAGAAGAAGTTAAACAAGCAAAAGAGCATACTGCGCGTGCCAATGCCGAAACTTATAATGCGCAAAAACGTATCGAACAAGAGGCGGATAAAAGCAAGAAATATGCCTTGCAAAAATTCGCCAAAGAGCTGTTAGAAGTGGTCGATAATTTAGAGCGTGCCATTGAAAATGCCGACGCCAACGACCCAGTTGCTGAAGGCGTGACCCTGACTCACAAAGCACTATTATCTATTTTAAATAAAAACGGTGTTGCTGTTGTTGATCCAGAAGGCGAAGCATTTGACGCTGATTTCCATGAAGCGGTGGGCATCGACCCAGAAGCTGCCGCCAATACCGTGGGCACGGTACTGCAAAAAGGCTATAGCTTAAACGGTCGTCTATTACGCCCCGCTATGGTGCGCGTTGGTCAGTAATTGTTGTTCAGTTATTACTGGTCATTAATTACTGGTCATTAATCCCTATATAAAATGTGGGTATTCACAAAAAGTCACACAAATTGAGATATTTACTTTGACTATGACTTGAAAAATTTGTGATGTAGTCCGATATAAGGCTACAACTGACCAGCAATGGTCTGCTATCCCTAGCTTAAATAGTTTCCTAAGCTACACCAGTTTAACGAATCTAAACGTAAGCAATATAAGCCACTTAGAATAAATTTGGAGAATAAATTATGGGTAAAGTTATTGGTATCGACCTAGGTACAACCAACTCATGTGTTGCGGTAATGGAAGGCGACAAAGTTAAAATCATTGAAAATGCTGAAGGTACCCGTACCACACCATCGATTGTTGCGTATAAAGATGACGAAGTATTGGTCGGTCAGTCTGCCAAGCGTCAAGCAGTGACCAACCCAAACAACACCTTATTTGCTATCAAGCGTCTTATCGGTCGTCGTTTTGATGACAAAGTCGTGCAAAAAGACATCGGTATGGTGCCATACAAAATCGCTAAAGCTGACAACGGCGATGCGTGGGTAGAAATCAACGGTAAAAAATTGGCACCACCACAGGTTTCTGCTGAGATCTTGAAAAAAATGAAAAAAACCGCTGAAGATTATCTTGGTGAAGCGGTTACTGAAGCGGTTGTTACCGTTCCTGCTTATTTTAACGACTCACAGCGTCAAGCCACTAAAGATGCTGGTAAAATCGCTGGTCTTGATGTAAAACGTATCATCAACGAACCAACCGCTGCGGCATTGGCTTATGGCATGGACAAAAAACAAGGCGATAGCGTTGTTGCGGTTTATGACTTGGGCGGTGGTACATTTGACGTATCAATCATTGAGATTGCTGACGTTGATGGCGAGCAACAGTTTGAAGTATTGGCGACCAATGGTGATACGTTCCTTGGCGGCGAAGATTTTGACTCAGCATTGATTGACTTCTTAGTAACTGAATTCAAAAAAGAGCAAGACGTTAACCTAAAAGGTGACTCTCTTGCGATGCAGCGTCTAAAAGAAGCGGCAGAAAAAGCAAAAATTGAGTTATCAAGTGCTCAAAGCACAGAAGTAAACTTGCCATATATCACCGCTGACAGCAGTGGTCCTAAGCATTTGGTAGTTACCATCAGTCGCTCAAAACTTGAGAGCCTAACGGAAGAATTGGTTCAGCGTACCATGGGTCCTTGTAAGATTGCCCTTGAAGATGCTGGTCTAAAAGCAAGCGACATCAACGATGTTATCTTGGTTGGTGGTCAGACTCGTATGCCTTTAGTACAGCAAAAAGTACAAGAGTTCTTCGGTCAAGAGCCACGTAAAGACGTGAACCCTGACGAAGCAGTCGCAGCAGGCGCAGCGATTCAAGGTGCGGTATTGTCTGGTGAGAAAACTGACGTATTGCTACTTGACGTGACCCCGTTAACCCTTGGTATTGAAACCATGGGCGGCATCTTGACGCCAATCATTGAAAAAAATACTATGATTCCGACTAAGAAATCACAAGTATTCTCAACCGCTGAAGATAACCAACCAGCAGTTAGTATTCAGGTGTATCAAGGCGAGCGTAAAATTGCGAACCAAAATAAACAGCTTGGTCGTTTTGACTTAACGGACATTCCACCAGCACCACGTGGTCTGCCACAAATTGAAGTGAGCTTTGACATTAACGCTGACGGTATCATGAACATCTCAGCGACAGATAAAGGTACTGGCAAAGCACAAAGTATCCAAATTAAAGCGGATTCTGGTTTGTCGGACGAAGAAGTTGAACAAATGATTCGTGATGCTGAAGCCAATGCGGCTGAAGACGAGAAATTTGCCAATCTAGCGCAAGTGCGTAACGAAGCAGATGGTCGTATCCATGCAGTACAAAAAGCGTTAAAAGATGCGGCTGATAAAGTATCTGACGATGAAAAATCTTCAGTAGAAGCGGCAATCTCTGAGCTAGAAACTGCAGCGAAAGAAGACGATCATGACGATATCAAAGCGAAGCTTGAAGCGTTAGACAATGCTTTCTTACCAGTCAGCCAAAAAATCTACGCTGATGCAGGCACAGGTCCAGAAGGTATGGATCCAAGTATGTTCCAAGATGCGGCTGCAGGCGCAGGCGGAAATCAGAACAATGCTGCCGATGATGACGTGGTTGACGCTGAATTCACTGAAGTGAACGACGATAAAAAATAAGCTTTCTGACTTATTTGCTTAATAAAAAACGCACCTTTCGAGGTGCGTTTTTTTGTGCGTCTAGTATTATGAAATGCTAGGGCTTAACAGCGTTAATAATCAGCACGTCATACGTTAAGTTGACGCAAAGTTCACCTTTTGCATTTTTTGCGGCAAACTGTTGCCAATATTCGCGTTCGAACTGTTGTAGACGCGCTTTTGTCCACTTGAAGGGCGTGTCATTTGAAGATGTTGCTGTTTGATTGGTAGAAACGCCCGTTAACTGCATATGTTTGAGCACGGCATATGGTTTGGAAAAAGGCAGATCAAAACGATGGGTTGAAAGTGTTATTTGCTTAAAGCCTGATTTTTCTAAAGCCAATCGCCATTTATTCATAGTTGGATAAGCTAAACCTTGCCCAGTTAATGCCTTAATTTGCAAAAAATTATTGGGCGTAAAAGTGTTAAACAATAGTTGCCCACCTGATGCTAGGCGCTCGTACGATTGTTGAATAAAGCTCAATGGATTATCAAACCACTGCACGGCATTGGCACTGATAATTAAACTGTGATTAGAGCTCAAGTCTAGCTGTTCAGCATCTCCAATCATTATTTTTGCAGCTGGAAAAATGGCTTGTAAAATGGGCGACTGCCTGCCTGCTAATTCATTAATAACCCAATGCTTACTTTGGATGTTTTCGGCTAGCAACCGTGTCATCTGCCCCGTGCCTGCGCCAACCTCTAGCACACTGTCTTGATAAGTATGCGCAATCCTCGTCAGCAATAACTCACAAACTTGCTGCTGAATACTGGCATGGTGGTCATAATCGCTCGCCTGTGCAAAGTGGTGGGCGATACGTTGTTTTCTATGACTTAAATCAGCGGAGTGTGCAGTATTTTTCATAAATGGGTTATTAACCGTTGGCAATCATCATGGGTCAACGCTGCATTCATAACCAGCCGAATACGCGCTGTATTGGCAGGTACAGTAGGCGGTCTAATAGGCAGCGCGTAAAATCCAGCCGATTGCAGCTGCTTTGCTTTTGCCACCGTACGCGTATTATCGCCTAAAACATAAGGAATAATTGGTGATTGGTAGCCTACTTGTAGCGTGTTTGACGATGCCCTATATTGTTGGTCAATCGCTTGACTAAGCTGCAACGATATCGATGCTAAATGTTTGCGCTTATCATTAAGCTGCGGCATTTTTGCTAAAATAAAGCGTGTCCAGGCATGATTCATCGGTGGTAATGCGGTACTAAAAATCAGCGGGCGCATGTGATTAATCAGCCATTGCCGAACTGCTTCATCGCATAGAATATAAGCCCCAACGGACGCAAAAGCTTTGCCAAATGTACCGACCAAGTAATCAATATCTGCTAATGTGTGCGTCTCTTCTGCCAGTCCTAAGCCTTGATTGCCAAGAATACCTACCGCGTGCGCTTCATCGACGTACAGCTCAATGCGATTATCATGTGCTTTTAGCTGCACCAATTGCACAAGGTCAGCACGGTCACCGTCCATACTAAAAATACTTTCGGTGACAATGATAATGCGCTCAATATCTGCTGGCGCTTGTTCAATCATCATAGCTAACTGTTGATAATCATTGTGTCGATAGCGGCGATAACTGCATAGCTTGGTTTGGCTCAGCCGTATACCATCGATGATACTGGCATGCACCAGTTTATCCGCGAGAATAAGCGTTTTGATAGGCAATGCAGTTAGCGCTGGTAGAATACCGATATTGGCATGATAGCCACTGTTCATTACAAGAGCAGTCTTTGGCGTTACTGATTTTTTCGCTAAGTCTAGCGGGTTAGTTAATGCCATTGCCGCTTGATACCAATCTTGCAATTCACACTCAAGCGCTTGCAATTGCTCATCATTACCCGTCAATAACCGTGAAGACGTCGCGCTCATTTTTGGCAATTGCGTTATTGGCAAGCCTTGTATTTGTTGTAAAAAATCTGTCTGTAGCTCGGCATCGCAGCCCAAACCTAAATAGTCATTGCTGGCAATATTAACTAAGGTCTTACCTTGATAAATGACATGACGTCCTTGATGGTTCAGGATAGGCAAGTCACGATATTGCTGGTGCTCTTTAAGGGCTTGCAGAGACGTCTCGAGTTTCTCAATGATGGAGATTGCCATGTACAGCTTCCTTTTTGGCATTTAACACGATAATTTGATACAGATAATAGAGCTAGGTATAAATTAAACCCAGATTGCGTAGGGATTATTGCACAAATCAAGTATTTGTAACAAATAATTTCATTAACTGCGCTTTGTTTCTTGGTGGCTGATAAATACTTGCAAAACTTAACTAAGGTACTATTAAACACTGACAGTGTGAATGACATACTTTGTTACTATGTACTCATCGTTAGCAAACAAGGCGATATGACTGTAAAAATATCTATGAAGATTATGAAATTGATAGCATAGATATAATAACAAACACAATTAAATAACTTGTTTGTCGCAATTAATTTTAAGGAGAGAGAAATGAAAACATTCCAAAAAACTCTACTTGCTCTAGTAGCTGGTTCTTTATTAAGTGTAGGCGCACAAGCTGCCGTAACTTATGGTAATGGTTACACTGGTCAACCATATGTTGGCGTAAAAGTTGGTCAATTTAACATAGATGCTGACGGTGCTAGTGACCCAACAGCTTACGGTGTTTATGGCGGCTATAACTTCGATCCTAATTTCGGTGTAGAAGGCGAGTTTGTAGGTTCTGATGATGCTAACTACAGAGGCGGTGATATCAACGCTAAAGCATTCGGCGCCTACGGTACTTACCGTTATGCATTCCCAAATACCGGCTTATATGCCAAAGGTAAATTGGGTGTCGCAAGAACTGAGATTGAAGCTTCTAATACCAATCTAGGTCTAAATAATGGTACTGATAAAGATACTAGCCTTGCTGGTGGTGTTGGTTTAGGCTACTCAGTGAACCCTAACTTCGGTATCGAAGCTGAATACGACAAATTAGGTAGTGACTTGGATCTAATGACAGTTGGCGCGCACTTGAAATTCTAAGTGCTCACTAGATGATTTGGCTTAAGACCTATTTATCGTAAATCATCAACGTTAATAAAAAAACGATCACCTAAGGTGGTCGTTTTTTTTGTCGTGAAATATTATATTGTTGATATTATTAAATTTTTTCGACTCGTTGTTAGGTGCTAATAAATAAGTTATTGACCTATATAACAGCTTCAATCACTGTGAGCCGATGGTACTTTAGACGGATAATGCCGATAGAAGTGTGCTACATTAAATCATAAGTAAGCAGCGGAGAAGACGACAATGGTTGAGACACTTTATATGATTGAGCCGTGGCATTGGCTGGTGTTGGGTTTTTTGCTGATACTGGTTGAGATGTTTGTGCCGACGTTTGCTAGCCTTTGGTTTGGTGCCGCTGCCATTGTGGTTGCTGCCGTATCTTGGTTGCTACCGATATCATTATTATGGCAAGTACTACTGTGGCTAACGCTGGCTGTTATTTTTATGTTTGCTTGGGTCAAGTACATCAAGCCGTTATCGGTCGATCGTACTAAAGCCGGTCTCGGTGGTTCAGTCATCATTGGGGAGACGGGGATGATTGTCGCCAAGCCCCAAGTCGATATGCTCGGGCGGGTGCGCTTTAGCGTGCCTATTGTTGGCGCTGATGAATGGTTTTGCCGTAGCAAGGATGAGGGCATTGAGATTGGTGACCGCGTGGTGGTAACGGATATTATCGGTAATGAGCTGGTTGTTGAACGTCCTAAACGCATGGCAGTGCCCGCTGTTAATCGTTTAGATAACCTCTAGAACGTTATACATTCAATATAAAACCATAAAAATAATACGTAAAAAAATTAGCCGTGCTCGTTTAACGTTATTTATTATCATGATTTAAGGAGAGCTGCATGAATAGCATTATCAATAGCCTAGATGGCTTGAGCATTATTATGGTTGTACTGATTGTTTTAATTGTCTTTACGGTATTAAAGGGCGTACGTATCGTACCGCAAGGCTATAAATGGATTGTGCAGCGTTTGGGTAAATATAGCCAAACCTTAGAGCCGGGTTTAAACTTGATCATTCCCTTTGTCGATAAGGTCGCTTATAAAGTCACTACCAAAGATATCGTACTTGATATTCCGTCGCAAGAAGTGATTACCCGTGATAACGTGGTGATTGTCGCCAATGCTGTGGCGTATATTAATATCGTGCGACCGGATAAAGCTGTCTATGGTATCGAAGATTATGCTTATGGCATTCGTAATTTGGTACAGACCTCTTTGCGTTCCATCATTGGTGAGATGGATTTAGACAGCGCATTATCGAGCCGTGATGAGATTAAAGCCAAGCTAAAGCACGCGATATCTGAAGATATTTCGGATTGGGGTATCACTTTAAAAACTGTTGAAATCCAAGATATTAATCCCTCAGCCACCATGCAAGCGTCCATGGAAGAGCAGGCAGCAGCAGAGCGTCTGCGCCGTGCGACCGTGACCCGTGCTGATGGTCAAAAGCAAGCGGCTATCCTACAGGCGGATGGTCGTTTGGAAGCCTCACGCCGTGATGCTGAAGCGCAAGTGGTGCTGGCGAAAGGGTCAGAAGAATCTATTCGTCTGATTACCGCTGCGATGGGAACAGAGGAGATGCCTATTGTTTACTTATTGGGTGAGCAATACATTAAAGCGATTCGTCAATTGGCGGAATCGGATAATGCCAAAATGGTGGTGTTGCCAGCCGATATTTTAAGTACAATTAAGGGCATGGTCGGTGATAAGTTGAAAGTATAGTTACAGGAAGCTCAGCTTTAGACTATAAAATAAGCAGTAAGAATAACGACTAATCCTTAACAAATAGTAGCCAGTAAGCATCCTTTGCGCTGGCTATTTTTTTGATCATTTTTTTAGTTGAATTTTAAGCGATAAATAGGTAACAAAACCCTACTTCATAGAATTTTTATTCAGGTATGGTTTTGCTAGTAGCTACTGTCTAAAACACAAAAATATATTCATTTAGGAAATTAAAAATGCCAAAAACTACTCTAAAAGAAAAAATTATAACTATTGATAACTTTATTCAAGGCAGCCCTTTGCCATTTAACGTGTTGGATAATCAGTCTATCAATGCTGCATACCCTGATAGAAAACTAGAAATTAGAAATGGCGGTTTTGGTTCAGACGCTGCTGCCCATCCAACTAACCCTAAGCAGTTTTATGTGCTCACCGACCGTGGACCTAATGCTGATTTTGTCGGCAGTGCTGGCGCGGGAAAACGATTTTTATTGCCTAGTTATACGCCGCGTATTGGGCTGTTTGAGCTGCAAAATAATGGGCAGATTACCAAGATTAAAGAAATTCTGCTTAAAGATGCAAACGGTAAGCCTATCTCTGGGCTGCCCAATCCAAAAGCATTTGGCGGTACTCATGAAGTCCCTTATGATGCTCAAGGTAATGTAATGACTGTGCATCCTAACCTACCGTTTGATGAGGTTACTAATCCGATTGACAATGATATTAATGGCTTAGACCCTGAAGGCTTAGCGGCGTTACAAGACGGCAGCTTTTGGGTGAGCGATGAATATGGTCCGCACCTTGTCCATTATAATGCTGATGGTGTGGAAATTGGACGTATTAATCCCTTTGCAAATGATGTACGTAACAATGTTATAAGCAATGTTATGGGCAATGTCATTATTAATGGCAAACCGATAGTACTGCCGACAGAATTTATAAATCGCCGCGCCAATCGCGGTATGGAAAGTTTGACCATCACCCCTGACCAAAGCACGTTGGTTGGCGTAATGGAGTCATCGATGGACAATCCGGATAAGTCAGGGCGCGGCTCAAGCTTAACTCGTATTATTGCGATAAACTTGCTTACTGGGCAGATTTCCCAGTATCTATATCGACTCAATAGCACGCAGCATGTTGTATCTGGCATCACGGCTATTAATGGTCATGAGTTTTATGTGATTGAACATGACCGCAAATTTCCCATGCAAGATAAACAGGCGCAAAAACATATTTATAAAATGGATATAAATGCGGCTACTGACATTTCAGCGATTCGCGAGACCAGCCAAAATAATTATCAATTAAAACAAGAATTGGTGGTCGGCTTGACTGTCAATGGCGATACTTTAGAGCAGTTTGTTAGTAAGAATAATGAGAATTGGCAGGCGCTTGAAAAGCTAAATATTAAACCCATCTCTAAAACTCTCGTAGTTGACGTTCTTAAATCTTTAGATTATCCACATGATAAATTAGAAGGCTTGTGGCTTAGACAAGATGGCTCGCTGGGCTTGTTAAATGATGATGATTTTGCCATAACCGATGTCACCATGGCGGATGGTAGCAATGCCCTTGAGCAAAAGTATTTGGACAGTAAAAAAACCATAGAAGATGCCAATCGACTGTATATTGTCATGCCTGAAACAGTGAAGCCTATAAAGTAAGCTTTAATCTTAGCTCTCAGTATTTTTATAGCTGTCTTATTTTTTGTCTTATCCTGATTATCTCTTTCTTATTACTGTCATAAACCGTCGCTACACTACCCAAACCGTCTGTACTATCGTGCAGGATTGGATAGTGTGTTGATTGCGATATAGCATCGCTTTTTTTGAGCCATTTGGTTTATGATTGAGAGTAATAATGACCATAATAAGAGCAAAAGTAAAAACGGGTAAGCAATTTACGTACGCAGCATTAGCGTTTTTTATCTGTGGTTTAGCAAGCAGCCAAAGCTTACAAGCTAAAAATAATGAGGCAGTACAGCCGCTAAACTTTACCCAAGGCACCGCGCTGCCCTATAGCATTTTAGATACTCGTTTACCGCTTGCTGATAATGGTAAAAAAATCAGTATCCATAATGGTGGTTTTGGCTCAGATGCCGCAGCGCATCCTACTCATGCCAATCAATTTTATGCGCTGACTGATCGTGGACCGAATGCCGACTTTAACGGCAGTGAAGGGAAAGGGAAGCAGTTTTTAACGCCAGATTATACCCCGCGGATTGGCTTATTTGAGCTAACAGCAGCGGGCGAGATAAAGCTGATTAAGCAAATATTATTAAAAGACCGGAGCGGTAAATTGATCAATGGCTTGCCCAATCCGAAAGCAATGGGCGGCACCAATGAGCTGGCGTATGACAGTGCAGCCAAGCTCATCACCGTCGATAGCAGTCGTCCTTATGATGCCAGCAGTAACCCTAGCAAAACCGATCCCAATGGCTTGGATGCCGAAGGGCTGGCGGCGCTAAAAGACGGTACGTTTTGGGTCAGTGATGAGTATGGCCCGCATATCGTGCATTACAATAGCGAGGGCGTAGAAATGCAACGCATCAATGCCTTTGCCAAAGACACGCGCAATACTGTCGTTGTTAATGGTAAGCAGGTACTGCTACCGGCGGAATTTGCCAAACGCCGTGCCAATCGCGGCATGGAAGGTCTGACCATCACCCCTGACCAAACTACCTTAATAGGTATCATGCAGTCGTCGATGGACAATCCCGATAAATCAGGGCGTGACAGTACCTTGACCCGTATTGTCAGTATCAATCTGCGTAGCGGAGAGGTGAAGCAGTATCTCTATCAACAACAACGCGCGGGCAATGCCAACTCCGCTATCGTTGCTATTAATAACCATGAGTTTTATGTGATTGAGCGCGATGGCGACTTGCCGTTACAAGAATCAAAATCACAAAAGCATATCTATAAAATAAACCTTACCAATGCCACCGATATTGAGAGTATCGCCGTTAATAATAATACTGCTAAAAACAGTATCCAGCGTGACCCAAATACCGGGATACTTATCAATAAGCAAACGCTTGAGCAGTATGTCGCTGAAGAATCCGATGCTTGGCGCAAACTTGCCCAGCTTGGTATCAAGCCCGTTGCCAAGCAGTTGGTGTTTGATGCGGTAAAAGAATTAAAGTATCCACATGATAAGTTAGAAGGCTTATGGCTACGTCAAGATGGCACGCTTGGGCTATTGAACGACGATGATTTTTCGGTAGAAACGCAAGAGAATAAATTGCGCCAAAAATACTTGGATAAAGAAGGGCGCATGCAGGATATTGGGCGCTTATATATTGTGAAACCCAAACAATAAATCAGCAGCTATTTATGTTTTTCAAATTAAAAAAGACCTCATAGTAGAGGTCTTTTTTAGTGATGTTTTAAAGATACTTTGAAGGTATTGGAAAAATGTTTTAACGATATAAAGCGATTAAATCACTTGTGAAAAACGATTAAATCACTTGTGAAAAACGATGTTGGTGTTTTTTCTCCAAATATTCATCGAAGACCATAGCCACATTGCGCCCCAATAAACGCCCTTTTGGCAATACCCGAATACCAGCGACATCCATATCTACCAGTTTGTCTTGCTGCATGTCGCCTAAAGCTTGAATCTCATCAATAAAATAAGTAACGGCATCGATACCAAATTTTTGGTTAAGGTCTTTAAAGTCAATATAATCATGACAGAGCAGGTTCATGATGACATATTCGCGGAGACGATCTTTAATAGACGTTTTGATAACTTTGACCGCTGGCATCAGCTTAGGGTTCTTAGTAATGGCGTTAATTGTGTCTTGATACACCTGTAAATCGGTATCATTCTGCAGGATATAACGGCTATTAGCATTAGTGATATGACTGATTGCCGACACCCCAAAGCCTAATAAATCACAATCACCCATAATGGTATAACCTTGAAAGTTACGGTGCAGCTTGCCTTCGCGCTGCGCCACAGCAAGCTCATCATCAGGCTTGGCAAAATGGTCGATACCAATATATTGATAACCTGCTGCGGTCAAGGTATTGATAGTATTGCCTAGCATCGTAAGTTTGGCGGCTGGCGTGGGCAAATCTTCATCTTTGATTTGGCGTTGGGCTTTAAAGCGCTCCGGTAGATGCGCGTAGTTAAAGACAGAGAGACGATCGGGTGACATTTCAATAATGCGGCGCACGGTATTGTCTAAAGTTGCTGGCGTCTGATGCGGTAAGCCATAAATCAAGTCAATATTAATGGAATGAAAACCCAATGCTCGTGCTTCATCTAAGATAGCGGCAATCATTTCTGCTGAATGCACCCGATTCACCGCAATTTGTACCGCTTCCTCTAAATCTTGTACGCCCAAGCTGATGCGATTAAAGCCCAATTGACGTAAGGTTTGTAGAGTGTTGTCACCAAGCTCGCGCGGATCGATTTCAATAGAATAATCGCCTTCATCTTCAGGTAAAAATTCGAACTGGGTTTGTAGAAAATCCCACAGTTGCACCAGCTCTTCATCACGTAAAAACGTTGGCGTACCACCGCCTAAATGTAGCTGTTTAACAAGTGGATTTTTACCATCTTCTAGAGTAGGCAGTAGACTACGCTTATGCTTAATCTCAGCCATTAAATATTCTAGATAATCGCCTGAGTCACTATTTTTTTTAGTAATAATTTTATTACAAGCGCAGTAATAGCATAAATGCCGACAAAACGGGATATGAAAATATAACGATAATGGTACGCGCGCTTCACGGTTTTGCAAGATTTTTGCTTCAAGTCCGTCTGCGATAGGCATAAATTCTAATGCCGTAGGATAAGAGGTATAGCGTGGTCCTGAGCGGCTGTATTTATGAATCAGCGCTTCATCAAATGCTGCCAACTGTTTATTACCAAGCGAGCCGCGTGGTGCTGCGTAAGGGCTAACCTTTTCTACTAATGGGCGTATCGTTGTGGGCTGTTCATTAGGCGACAGTGGGGCGGCAGTGCCGTCAGGTTGATGTGAATGATGGGTCATACAACTTCCTTTTAGTGAACGGCATTATACTAATCGTGCTAATTGCCCGATTAGTATAGGTGATTATGAGCGATATATTGTCTTTGATTATAACAAATCCATGCTTTGAGTGTGGAGGTTAACGAATTTTTCATTTATTATCGCGTTCCTGTTTTAATCCTTACTGTTGGATAAAATACGACATTTGCGCACTTATAAAGAGTAGTCTATTATCGTTCTTATTTTATAATAAGAAGCTGATATGTCGTTTGCTCAAGTTTATACCCGTTCTGTCGTTGGTTTACACGCGCCGCAAGTTATTATTGAAGTGCATTTATCGCAAGGGTTGCCAGCACTAACGATTGTCGGCTTGCCAGCCGCAGCGGTGCGCGAAAGTAAAGATCGGGTGCGCTCAGCGATTTTGAATTCAGGCTTTCAATTCCCCAATCGACGGCTAACGATTAACTTAGCCCCTGCTGATTTACCCAAAGATGGGGCGCGCCTTGATTTGCCAATCGCCATTGGTATTTTGGCGGCAAGTGGCCAGCTTGAGCCTGATGTGTTATCGGCATTTGAGTTTATCGGAGAGTTGGCACTCAATGGCGCGCTGCGTCAAGTCACAGGTAGCCTTGCGGTAGCACGCGCAATCAAAGCCGAATCGCTAAAAAAAGATGGGCTAAAAAAGGAAACCAGCGCACCGTTACGACAACTAATTGTACCGATAGATAATGGCAGCGAAGCGAGTCGGGTTGAAGGCGTAACGGTATTAGCCGCGCAAAGTCTCAAAGACGTCTGCTCCCACCTACAAGCACTTGCGCATCCTGACGGTTCGCTAGAAGATCAGTTGCCGGTTATACCATTAAATTGCTTGCAACCGAGTGCCAGTTATCGCGTAGACTTAGCCGATGTTAAAGGTCAGCATCATGCCAGAAGGGCGCTAGAAATTGCGGCTGCTGGTGGACATTCATTGTTATTTACCGGACCGCCTGGCTCTGGCAAGACTCTAATGGCTTCACGCTTGCCAACCATTTTGCCGGATTTGAGCGCGGAAGATGCGTTAGAAGTTGCCAGTACTTATTCGGTCGCCGACAGCGATTATGACTACGGCACGCGCCCTTTTCGGCAGGTGCATCACACCATATCGGCAGTCGCGCTGGTGGGTGGCGGCTGTCAATTCCAACAATTAATGTCAAATTCCAAGAATAGATGTCAAAAATCTATCTTCAGCCTTAGATTCTCTGTTA
>NZ_JBEOOX010000015.1:0-59527 GCF_040309565.1 Psychrobacter sp. 16-MNA-CIBAN-0192 | reverse complement strand
TGTCAATTCCAACAATAAGTGTCATAATAAGGTCTTATTTTTTTGCCTACAGCATATTATTACCTAAATTAGATGTCATATATTACCAGTAATAGGTGTCATCTTCTTACAAATTACCAGAAATAGGTGTCATAATGTTCAAACATCAAACTCGTAAAATAAAACCGACAAGACGGAGTGTTTCAGGTGTCATTTCTTATAAGAAAAAGCCACTTGCTTACGAATCGACTTTAGAAAGAGACTTTATCATCTATCACGCTTTTCGGGATGATGTCAAAAACATTACCCCTCAGCCTATAAGAATACCCTTTAGTAAAAATGGAAGAACCTATCATTACACACCTGACTACTATGTGGAATTAGATGCCAAATCAGGTAAGTCATTTATTGCAGAGGTTAAACCAAAAAGTGAGTGGCAACTAAACTGGCGTGATTGGTCTGACAAATGGAAGGAAGCTATACGATATTGTAAGGAAAATGGTATTAGGTTCATCATATTCGATGAGGATAGGATTAGGCATGATGCTCTTGATAATATCAACTTTCTTAGAGCCTATGAAACCGTAAGCGTTAGTAAGCAAGAAGTTGAAGCAATACTCGCTGATATCAAGCAACGCGGTATTACTACTGTTGACTACATCTTAGCGAGATACTTCAAGTCGGCGCTTTATCGACCCGATGGGCAGGTATTGGTTTGGCACCTAATGGCAAATAAACAAATCGGGTTTGATGTTTGGGGTGACATTAAAGACCCGCAGATGGAGGTCTGGCATGTTGAATAACGAAGTAGTAACCAAAGCAATAGGGTTAAGAATGAGCACTCATTTCGATACTAGTAGTCAGTATAGCCGCAATCATATTCAAATGGTGCTTGGTGGTATTTATCGTAATAAAAGCGACGGTGATGAGTACCAGCTTATCGAGTACCTTGACGATCTAAATCAGGCAGTATTTAGAAACTTACAAACATTAAGTAATCAGGTTTTATCCATCCATGACTTTGATAATGTGACCGATAGTGCAAATAGCTCTTTTGTCATTGACCTTAATGACATTGGTGATGATGAGTGGCAAGAGGCTCAAAAGAAGTACCTAGCCATAACCCCACTCATTCTGGAAGATGACTGGTATGGTGAGGATCACTACCGAGGTGAGCAAGGCTATATAAGAAGAGCCGAGGAAGTAGGTGTTTCTACCCGTACTCTTAGACGGTGGGTTGATGCTTATCAATCAACAGGCTCAATTGGATCTTTAATTGACCAAAAAAGAGGGTGGAGAAAAGGGGCTAAACGTCTCAATGACGATATAGAAAATATCATCAGCGATGTCATTAATAATTTTTACCTTACTGTTCAAAGACCTAATGTACAAGCTGCTATCAGAGAGATCTTTAGGCGTTGTCACTTAGAGGGAATCGACAAACCTAGTAAAAATACCATCCGTAACCGTATCAGCGAGATTAAAGAGAAAGACTTGTTGCGGGGCCGTGGTCAAAGAAAGCGTGCAAAACAAAAATTCACCGCTAAAGCAGGTCAATTTCCTGATGCGAACTACCCTCTTAGTGTTATTCAGATCGACCATACACCAGTAGATTTAATACTGGTTGATGATAAGCACAGAAAGCCTATTGGTAGACCCTTCATTACAGTGGCTGTTGATGTTTATAGTCGCATGGTCACAGGCTATTACATCTCACTAGATGCGCCGTCTGTTACCTCAGTTAGCATGTGCATCTCACGAAGTATTTTACCAAAAGATGAGTTGTTGCTTGAGTTTGGATTATCCGATGTGAAATGGAATGTCTTTGGTGTACCAAAGAAAATTCATGTTGATAATGGATCAGATTTTAGGGCTCAAAGCCTGCAAAAGTCTTGCGCTTTTCATGGTATCAATCTTGAATTTAGACCAGTAGCTAGACCTGAGTACGGTGGTCATATTGAGCGATTGATTGGCACTATGATGAAGCGTGTGCATGAATTGCCCGGCACCACCTTCTCTAATATTAAAGAAAAGGACGAATACAACTCTGAAAAGCATGCCAGTTTGACCTTGCATGAGTTTGAAAGATGGTTCCTTACCTATGTCACGATGGATTATCACGAAAGCATACACTCAAGTATTGAGCGCAGCCCTAAAGAGCAATGGCGCATAGGTATATTTGGTGATGGCTTTGAGAGTGGTGTTGGGTTGCCGTCAATTCCATCAGACCCTCATACACTGGTGCTGGATTTTATGCCTAGTGTTGAGCGTACTATTCAAAGAAATGGCGCAACAATAGATGGCTTGCAGTATTACGATGCTTGTTTAAACAACTTCATTAATCATACTGATGATAATGGCAATAAGACCAAATTTATCTTTAGACAAGATCCAAGGGATATTACTAGAGTATGGTTTTATGACCCTGAGTTACTACAATACTTTCCTGTGCCACTAGCAAATCAAGTTCTGCCACCAATTAGCCTTTGGGAGTACAGGAGTATTTATAGGCAAGTTAAACAGGAGTCAGGAACCGTTAACGAGGCGCTGATATATCAAGCATTACAAGACATGCAAACCCTAGTTGACGAGTCTAAAAGTGCAACTAAAAAGATGCGTAGAAGTGAGCAGCGTAAAAAAGCTCATACTAAATCGCAGGTAATGTATGACAAGTTGAAATCAGATGAAGATAAAGAGGTAGATATATTAGATACCTTGCCAGAATCGACTAGGATTTTAAACAAAAAGGCGGTAGAGGCAAGCCTTGATGAGTCTGATAAGAATGAGAATGAGAATGAGAATGAGAATGAGAATGACGATGACGATGACCTATACTTTGAGGATATTGACTAATGAGCGAACCTTTATACACCCACATCCATGAGAAATTTAGGCATATCGCTCATCTACCCGATAAAGAGAGAGTTAACTTTATTCACTCTCCGAGGTGGGTAGGTTACCACACTGCTAATCAGGTTATTGATGTGATGCAGGGGCTCATGAACCATGTAAAGCAGCATCGTATGCCAAACCTACTCCTTATTGGGGATTCCAACAACGGCAAAACCACAATCATAAATCGTTTTTATGACAAGTTCGGAGAGAATTATACGGTTGATGAAACATTAGTCATTCCTATAATCAAGATACAAGCGCCGCCAACTGCCAGTGAAAAGGATCTGTATATCTCTATTATTGAGGCGTTTCAGCTACCCTACAGGCCAACCGATGCGGCCAATAAATTAAGATACCAAGTCGTCAATGCCTTTAGACACACCAATGTCAAAATGCTCATTATCGATGAGGTTCATTCAATGCTCACGGGTACTGCTAGACAGCAACGAGCCATCATGAATGTCATCAAATTCTTATGCAATGAGTTGCTAATGCCTATCGTGCTTTGTGGCACTAAAGACGCTATTCGTATTCTACACACAGACCCGCAACACGCTAGTCGCTTTGATGTGGCTGAACTGTCTCTATGGCGCAATGACAAAGAGTTTAAACGTCTGGTTGGTAGTTTTGAGAAGATTTTACCGCTTAAAAAGCCCTCTAAACTTATTGAGACTGAAAAAGTTAATCTGATATATAGCATTAGCACGGGCAACCTTGGCGATGTTAAACGCTTAATCAATGATTGTGCTATTAGCGCCATCGAATCAGGTGAAGAAGAAATCACTGTTGAAAATATTAGGGGTAAGTCATGCCTAAAACCTACCAAAGGGCTACGCAAAATTATTGGGTAAAACCACTGACTTTTGCAACACCTTTTCTATATGGCGAGAGCTTAACGTCTTGGCTGGTACGCGCCGCACTCGAGCATGGGAGTAGTCCTTTGAGCTTTACTTACTACTACTGGCCCCAGTATCGAATATGGACGTATGACGCTGATAAAGGCTTTAATCATTTTGACGAGCAAATAACTTCTGATATAGCGGTGCTAACAGGTCATAACGTCGATACTTTTGATGATCAGATATTAATAGACTTCTCTGAGGATACGTCTATTAAGTCGGATAATAAGACACCTTTGCTATGGACAAAGCCACTATCAAAAAGAAACCGATACTCAAGACTGGGCTACCCCTACTGTCCTGACTGTATGAGCGACGATAAAGAGGCTTACCTTAAATTGCAGTGGCGCTTTACGTGGTCTGTCTGCTGCACGAAGCACAAGACATTCTTACAGGTAGATTGCGCTCACTGTAATCAGCCTTACCAGCCCCAGATGTTAAGTCCAGAGCAGCGGTATATCAATCGCTGTCATTCTTGTTTGGGCAAGATGGACAAGGCAATTTTGGATATAACACCTAGCGAGGCGCTTAACGATTTCCAACAGCTTGCTGATCAGGCTTTTTTGAGTAAGCAAGGCGTAGTTTTAGGGCAAGTTGTCAGTATGGCTCAGTGGTTTGAGTACCTGCTATTTTTAATTAATTTAGTCAGGCGAGGTCTGCAAAACCCTAACTATATGTTTGGCAAGCTATTAACCGCACTAGAGCTTGATACTAGTGATTTATCGCTACCTAAAACAGCACTCAGGTTTGATTATTTACCGATAGAGGAACGCACTGCATTACTTGAATGCGCCTATCACCTATTGCAAATTGACGGTGATGAGTGGATCAAAGCTTGTACAGTTCTTAATATCACCCAAAACAGCTTCCAGTGGTCAAAATACACAGTTATCCCTAAAGCTTTCACTCAAGTTTATGATCAACTACCTCTGATGCCATCGCGTCGCCACAAAGCACAGTCAGAGAATACGCAGCCTACCTCACCTAAAGCGGTGATGGCGGCTTGGAATAGGCTTAAGCGCAAGATGCAGATGAGGGAGAGTTATGACAAGCACATTAAAAAAGACGCTTAATCGTTGCGACTCTTGTGCTAACAAGAACGTTAAGATAAAAAGACGCTATAAAGGCGATACCTATTGTGATAATTGTTATCGGATATGGTTCATCAAAAAGCCTTGTAGTCAGTGCGGTGAGATAAACCGTCTGCATAAAAAAGAGGACTTTGCCGTCTGTAGTAGTTGTCGTATGAATCAGCCGTGTACTCGTTGTGGCGGCGCAGCGGTTAAAGATGGTGCTAATACGGAATACGGGCGTGTGTGTCAGGTATGCTATCAGAACCATTTTAAGGCTAAAAAAGAGTGTTTCGAGTGTGGTAAGTTTAAAAGAAATATCAGTCGATATTCAAAGCTATCTCACGATCATGCAGTATGCATAAGATGCTATCAAGGTCATGTCATGCAAACCTGCCCCCTGTGTTATAGATACAGAGAGCTTGTCGATAGCGATAAAGGGCCGATGTGTCAAAAGTGTCATGACTTTGGTGAGATACCTTGTGAGAGTTGTCATAAACTTATGCCCGCTGGTATGGGTAAAAAGTGCAATGACTGTTACTGGTCACAAAGACTTAAGCATGAGGCGAAACTTAATAGCTACTTATTGTCCACAGCCCTAATGAGACAAGCTTATATCGACTTTACTGAGTGGTTTATGGTCAATAAAGGTAGCATGACTGCTACCCTTAAACATAATAACTTTATCGACTTCTTTGTTCGCTGCGATGAGCTATGGGGCAAGATACCCAGCTATGAGTCGCTGGTGAATGAGTTTAAGCCAAACGGACTACGTGAGCATCTAACGGTGCTACGGTGGCTGATAAAGACCAAGCAGGTTGTGGTAGATCTTAAAGTTAAAGCTCAGATTGCCGAAGAAGAGCGGATTATTAATCTGCTGGCTAAATTTGATGGCAAAGCGCCTTGCTGCATCAGTAAGTACCATCAACATTTAGAGCAAAAACTGCTGAATGGTAAAACCTCGTTTAAATCGATCAGGTTGGCCCTGCAGCCTGCGGTAGACCTATGTACTCAATATGTCATTGAGGCCTCAAATACGCCCAATCAGGAGCAAATAGAGGGGTATTTACTCGTTAAGCATGGTCAGTACAGCGCGCTATATGGTTTTGTGATGTTTTTGAATAGAGAGTATGGTTTGGATATGGTTTGTGCTAAGCCTTCTAAAGATGCTGTTTTAAAGGCAAATCGAGGTGAGATTGAACAACAATTAATGTTGCTCTATAACCAAACTAAGCCATTGTCGGACAAGGATCAGTTGATATGGTTGCAGCTTTGCATGGCTTATTTTCATAAGGTTAATATCAAGCTAAGCATTTTAAAAACATTGTCGGTTGAACAATGTGACGATGATGAAATGATCAAGTTAATCTTTGCTCATAAAGAGTATTGGTTGCCGAAAATATAAATGATACGTTAAGCTAAATATTGCAAAATCGATTGCATCGTCCTAGCTTCTAACAAGGGTCTTTAGGCGGAATACAATCATTTAGTAACACCTACTAGCCCAGATGGACAGTCGCAGCATGGATGGGAGTTTGAGATGATTAATCGCCTACAAATAGAAAAGCCCCTCTATATGAGGGGCTTTTCTATTTGTAGGCGAACTAGTTAAGCGGCTTGTTGCTGCTTATAAGTGGTCTTTTCAAAACTAACAGCTAAAAGTTCTCGCGTATTGTAACCTTTGTCGCTCATTTCTGTTAGTGCGTTCATAACAGCGCTACGTAGAGCTCCGTCCAATGCCGCTACAACTTTAGGGTCAGCTTTTTTAACGCTATTGAAGTTTTGCATGGTTAATTCCTTAGTTTTAGATTTGATTAAATTGTTTTGAACTCAAGCCATTGACGGCCTAGTAAGTTCATCTCAAAACCAATCTCTTTTAGAAGACTCTTATTTGAATCACTGTCAATTGCTTGGATGGTTTTTTGTGAAATATCATCACGAGCATAGATTTTAGTGACGCCATACTTAGTCGTTTGGTTGATTTGCAGCATGTTAGCTAGTACGCTTAAGAATATTTCATAATATTTTTTGTTGTACATCTCATCTTCTAAATTTGATACATGTGGTGCATGGTATATATCCATGATTTTACACATCGATGAGGAACCTAATTTAGAAAAAACAATATGTACAATGGCATCTGTTTCACCAGTGTCATTATTGACTACTGCCATGTACGTATCTTTATTGTGACGTTTAGTCAGAACACCATAGTTCTTCTGACTTATAATGATTTCGAAAAGAGAGCTGCTTAACTGAATTAAACTATCACTGTTTTTTTCTAACTCTTCTATCCAAGCTGATTGAACTGCACTTATTTTATGTGCATTTAATTCCTGTAGATCGTAAGACTGCATTATAAATTCCATGGTTCACGACTATAGTATAACTGATAGAATTTATTACAATGTAATGAATTCTAATCTTAAACACTATAATTCATATAATATTAACTTGCGTAATTAATAGTTAAACATTTTTTTTATTAAATAATTCAGGGTAGCTAGAATAGCATGCTAATGTCAGGTTTTGTGAAATGCTCTATACATAGATGAATTTAGGTCATTGGAAGTATCATATTTTTGATCTTTAGGCCTTTAGGCTTTCTACCATAAGAGAATTTAAACCTATTTGATGTAATAAATGTAGCATATACTAACTTCTCGTTTAGACACATTTGACGTTTTGGTATTAATACCGCTACATCACTATTGGGTAAAAAACTTTCTACAGATACATACGCATAGGTATGACTTCCTGCTCCATTCGTTGATATATAAAGCGTCTCTTCAGGATATATCTTATCTTTAGGTACAAGGTTCTTGTCAACAAACCCGCCATAACTAGAAGATTGCCATTTAGAGGGTCTAATGTACGGAATTAAATCTGAGGTGGAGCGCGTTGGCTGTACAACTACGTTATTTGAGCTTACGCCGTTATAAACTTTAAAGAGGTTGGTTAAGGTGTTTTCAGTATCAAGCGCAATCAATCTAGCTCCTAGCTTTGAGGATTGATCAATGTTTTCCAAAATACCATCATTATCTTTAAAAGAGATTGAGTTGATGTACGGCGGCATACTATAGATATCAGGTATTAACAAGTCGGACAGCGTTCTATTCGCCTGCCTACCGTAAGAAAACTTAAACTTATTTGCGGTAAGTGCTGTACAGTAAAACAGAAGTTGTTTAATGGTCATTGGAGATTTAGGCAAAAGATAAAACAAATCCCTTCCTGAATAATACTCAGAATCATGAGCAAAACTACACATAACAGAACCACCACCTGCAACAGATATCGTCATTCTTGGGTTTGGATCAATCTCACTCACTCTCTTTACAAAAGCGGTCACTCCGTTGTTTCTGCTGCTACGGCCAACATATCTTATTGCGTCAGGGTGACTTCTATCAACCTGATCAAGCTTATTAAGATCTAAATTCACCCCATACTTAACATCGAAAAGATCACTTACTTTTACAAGGTTCATAAGTTATTTTCCAGTTTAAATGCATAGTACTGTCTAACCGTTTTTTCAAAGTCAGATTCAGATAGTAACGTGTAATCTGTTTTTAAAAATGCTTCTGCAAGCCATTCATCTTCGGCGCAAACTACCTTATTGATACTAAACTGCGGGATATCTTCTCTGTTTATAAACGCTGACAACCAGTACTCTTGGAGTCCGTTCTCGCCATACCATTCGTTGTTAATGTCGGTTCTACCAAAATTACTGGTTTTAACAAAACCATCGTTGCGCCAATAACCAAACCATGTTGTTTTTCGAGGTGGATGTGGTCTGTGCGCAGTAATAACAATGCCGACGGTAACAACTGAGGTTTTGCTATTAGAAAAAAGATCTTCTGGTAATGAGACAACTGCCTCTAATGTATGATTCTCCAAAAGCTTTTTTTTGTTTTGGTAACTAATACCTTTATCAACGGTAACGATGTTCGTTGGAACTAAAGCGATCACCGTACCTCCCTTTGTAACCGCATCTAAACAAGAGAAAATAAAGTCAAACTCTTCAACGTCATCTTTATCAGACTTAAAAGGTGGGTTTAATAAACCTACATCGATAATATTGTGATTAGGTGTGATCTTTTTAAGCTCATCTGGAACCACATCAAAGGAGCTTCCCCATCTGATATTACTTCTCCCGTCAGAGTGTACTATCATATTAGAAGCGAGTAGTGAATATATGTCCTCGTCATACTCAATGCCGTAAATCTGATCTTCTCTTATCTTGTCTATTTTCTGCTGATTATCGCCAGCGTCCTCTACCATTTCACCCATTGCAGCTATTAAAAAACCCCCTGTTCCTGCCGCGTTATCAAGGACAATAGTGTCTTGATTTACACCAGCCATTTTAACGAATAATTTTGCTATATGAATAGGTGTTAATACAATACCTAAACCTTTATCGGTATTAGCGTATCTTAAGAATTCGATATAAAACTGACTCAAAGTATCTACATACTTATATTTTTCTAAGAAATAATATACATTGTCTCTAATTGAGGTAATAGTTTCTATTAAAGCCCAAAGGCCCTGTCTAATCTTAACTGTTTCTTTTTTTGTCTTACCAGCACCAGCGTCAACTAATTTCTCAATAGTAATCTCTTTTTCTTCAGTAAAGGACTTACTGGTTTTCAAAAAACTAAATGAGCTAAGCACTGTATCGCTATTTCTGTCCTTTTTCTTATCTATTCTCAACTGGCTTGATATAGAGATGATAAGAGTGCTTATTAAAGCGCTCGACGATGCGTGAGTATGAAATGATATTCTGAATGATTCGTCTTGTAAGGCAATCAGAACACCGCTAATAAGCAGTGCCCGTTTAGACTCCTTGATTTTTAACTTATGTAGATCTGAATTTAATCTTTTTGCATAGGAGAGCAGGGTTTCGTAATCTCTATTAAAAGAGATGTCCGATTTCAATACTACATCCACATAATTCTCATAAGTTAGAAGCTCCGATGATTTTATTTCGCTATACTGATCTGTTCCTCTCAACTGCATGTAAGAACTTATTTTATAGTTATCAGTGTTTCCACTTAAAGCGATAGCAATAACATCAAATTCTTTAGAGACAAAAGAGGAGTACCACAAAACACCGTCCACAGCGTAATTAACAGGCATATCTCCATTTCTGCTCTCATGAAATTCTGGATCTGCCTTGCATTCAATTAAAAAAACGAGATTAGCGTGTTTTTGTGAGCGAATTATAAAATCTGGAATGCCGTTTTTATTACCTTTTTTGCTAGCATGTTCGAGTTGTTTCTTTAGAAGCTTATTTTTAGTTTTGTCTCTAAACTCAACAATCACTTCATCGTTATTGGTGTAGCCCTTAGACTCAATCAAATCTTTAAATAACCAGTCAGCTTGTACCTCTGAATCATTAAAACCCATATTCAACCCTATTTATTCAAGATAACAAAATAAGTTATTTTATAAGCCGTATGGTGTTATATGTATGCAGACGCACCAAAGACACTAAACCTAAAATAAGATCCAGTATAGTCAATCTGGTGTAGATTTACTACAATCTAACAGAAAAGCAGTCTATTTTTTAACTTACAATTGAGCGTGATTTAACTTCTTATTATCTGCAACTAACTGTCAGGTTGCTAGTAGTGAAAAACCCTCTACCGTAACGCTTCACATGCGATACCGTCCTTGTCGCGGTCTAAACGCTTATATCCTGCTTTCTTTGCGTTGAAATAAGCCTGAGCTTCTGCTTGGCTTCCAAAATCAGCACATACCACACCTCCCGCACTTGCGGGGATAGCAGTAAGTAACATGATAGATGAGACAGCAAAAACAATAATATTTTTCATAACTCAGTCCTTTAAGATTAACGGGTTTTTAAATTTCACCCTTACTGTCAAACCAGATCAAAGGCGTATACTCCAAACAACTACCTAATAATGGCTTTTACTTTAGACGCCATTATCAAGCCTCTCTTGATACTCATCACATACTCTCAAACCTGCTTTAATAGCCTCACCAAGGTCAGCACCCTCCTTGACACTGTAGGGCACGTTTGGGCTCATATTGGCTTGATTTAGAGCATCTACGGCTGATTTATTGAGCGGTGTTCCAATATACGATTCATCAGTAAAACCTTTGGGAGCAAAATATACTTCACGCCCAAATTCTGGGTGAGAGGTACATGAAATCTCACCATAGGGCACAGTGAATGGATAAGGTGTTGCGTACTCAGTAGGCCACAATGCTTCGTTTACACCGATGTAACCTGCACCGTAGTATTCATCGTATTCTGGTGTTGTAGGGGCACAAGCTGTTATCAACAATAAAGTCAAACTTGCTGTTAATTTAATCATCCGAAGCATCCTTTTTCAGATTATCTATAGCTGTCCTAACCCAATTAACATCCTCACCGTTGGTGTGTTTAAAGTATTTAATGATGCCATATTTAGATATTGCGCTTACATCAGGCAGACGACCATTACCCCTAAATAACTGACCTAAAAATTGTCTTATAACTTTTTCTGTAAAAGCATCTTGATCTATTACTTTTATAACAACACCGCTAGTTTGGATGCCCTCTTTCTTACAATCAAATAGATAAAAAAGTCCAAGGTTGGTGATCAGGCGCATGGCAAATATCATCTCCACTTTAGATTTATGCTGTTTATTGTGCATGGCGCGCACTGTCTCACCAATAAATACCTTATCTTCATAAAGATTCACGCAGTCTATGACTACAGGAACATAACCTAAAGTGGACTTAAGATTTTGAGCGTAGCGTAATAGGCGCTCAAAGTTATTCTCTAGTGAGTGAATTGCACCACTATCCACTAAAGCTTTAAACCTACCAATGTCGCCATTAGCATTGCCGTCCTCCCCATCAGCGTAAGCGTCAGGCTCGTTTTGGGGCAACCATGTAACCTTTAAGTTACAGCTAGCTATAGCCTCGTCCAAAGTTAAATTTGCGCTTTCTACAAGCTTCCTTATCTTACCTATTAGCTCTATTCTATGGCTGACTACAGCAGTGGTTATATTGTTAGCATCTCTTTCGGCTTCTAGTATTATCTCATCAGACTCAATGGTGTTATAGATCGGTCTAATTCTTGATGTTTGAGGTGTGGTGCCATCGCCGTATGTAGCAGAATTAGGCTTGTCTATCCTATACTCTATGGCATCTCCCATTGGCATAGACATGCCTAAAATTTCGGTACAAAGCACGGTCTGATCATCAATCTTCAAACCTACTATTTTGAGTTGAATGCCTTGCTTGTGATAAGGTTCGGCCTTTAGGGAATGGTACTGCTTGTCATTATTAAGCATTCTCCTATTAAGCCCCCAAACCACTCCTTTAGTATGAGCGTCTGTTTTTAAGTAGTATAAAAATACAGCGTCGGCAATTACGCATCGATCAGGTATGGTGATCAGATCACCGCAATTATCATTTATGTTCAACCTCTCTTCGACTTCCTGCTTATGCCAACTAATCAGAACTTTATTAATCTCTTTTGATACCCCATAGTGCGCAACAAAGAACAACACTGATGGGATGATTATTTTAACGGTATCTGTCTGTACGACGAGGTTGGAATTAGAGTCTGTTTTGATGTCATCAACTGGATAGCTATCAGGCTTAAGGATATATTCATCCTTGTCCTTTGAGATACCAAAATGGTTGGTATATATGACGTTTGGGCGTTCTCTTTGCTTATCATCATAAGCATCTAACGTGGTATATAATGTTTCAAATTCATACTTTTCTTCGCACTTCCCTTCTACCCAAATAGATCCTATGGGCAACTTCAAAATTGATTTAATTGATACTCCGACTACAACTTGTTTATTGGTAGTAGAGTTTAAAAAGTACACTTGAACCGTTTTGCGTCTGCGATGATAGTATATTTTTCCATACCACAGTACGATGTACTCAGTCTTTGGGTTATAGTAACTTCCTAGACATATCTCAAAGTATCTTTCAATATCTACCATACCCATGTATTTAACTTTTTTGCCATTAGCCTTAAATAATGTATTAAACATAATCCACCCCCAGCCTGCTTGATCTAGGCAGCGTGCTAGCTATTTTTTTGTGGGATATGTTAACAGAGAATCTAAGGCTGAAGATAGATTTTTGACATCTATTCTTGGAATTTGACATTAATTGTTGGAATTGACAAAAGCACTGGCATAAGTGAGCGCTTTACTGATATCAAAAGCCGCTGTCTGCCATTGATCAGGTAAGTGATTAACAAGCGGATAACGCTGCAAGTTCGCCACAACAGCAATCACTGCCAATAGCCCCATGCTCAGCTCAGGCAGCTGATAGAAATTGAGCAGATACACTATACCGCCCAGCGCCGCCATGCTACTTAGTAATCGATAGACAAAATTAGGCATGATTAAAGTCATGGTTATTTGTAGCAAAATAAATAACCAAATTTTAGACAGGTCTGACAGTGCGCTACTAAATAAGGCAAATAATAAATACAACTGACCTGCGCCACTAATCGCAAAAGCCAAGCTACTCCAAAAGGTATTGTGTCGCGTTTTACTATGCGTGAAGACGACAAAAGCGACCGCACTTAACGCAATACCAATAATTAACTGCAATCCTACGTGCTCAAAAATGCCGATTTGAGTCAGCAGTAGCGTTAAAAATCCTACTAAAAATACACTAGATACCACGCCACTAAAACCAAAAAACAAATGAATAAACCACGGTGTATTATCAGGCTGATTGTCAGTGTTAGTAGTATCAATTTTGGCAGTACCAGTTTTACCAGTGGTGCTATCATTTGCTGTTGGTGCTAGAAGCCCAAGCTGTTGCAACTTCGCACGCGCTTGATGTGGGTCATGGTTATTCATAATCACCTCGCGCTATCAACTGAGCCTCATTATCCTTGTTGGCAAGACCGCGCAACCAAAGCACCGCAATTGAACTGGTTGCAATCAGTAGCACGGCTAACATTAAGTAAGAAAATGCATTATCGCCTTGCAATAGCCATTCTCCTGCCCAAAACATCATCACCGCAATCACAGAGCCACATAAATAAGTGAGCATGAGCACATCTAACTGGTGTTTATAAAAGCGCCACAACATAAACCCGCACCAGCTTGCCCATAATAATAAGCTGCCGATAGTGATTGGCGCAGTGATAGTGTTTACATCGGCATTGATAAAGATATAAGTAATGGCAAGGTAGGTAATCAAATACGTGCTGAGCAGCCCAACGACATACGTGCTCCAATGCAACTTTGTTTTAGAGGTATATGGCGCAGTTTTTGGCGTGCTATTAGAGGGGCTGTCAATAGTTGCTAGCCATAGATTTAACGCGATAAAGTTAATAAGGGCAAGAACGGCAATTTGGATACTGTCTTGATAGAAATAGTTGTCAGCGATAAAAGTCGGTGCATTCAGATACAGAAAAATATCTAGGTAAGAAACAATAAAAGCATTCACCAGTCCCAGCCATAATAGCCAAAGCGCGGGCAAGCGCGCAATAATGACCCATGGAGTAATCAGCAACGCCCAAGCAAAAAATAGCTGCCACGTATCTGCGCCAGTCTGATATACCTGCCCAAATAGCGCCAATAAGCTGCCGGTAATAATACTGGCAACCAGAAGTAATAATTGCTGGATAAGTTTGAACTTTTGGACAAATACAAGATAAGCATAGGCAATGATGGTGATGACCAATGCGCCTTCAACTAAGGCGAACTTGCCCATCTTTCCCATATGCAGCCAGTTATAGGCGATAAAGAATACCAGTGACAGTACCAGCGCGACCACGCCAACAATAAGTGCGGCAGTATCAAAGAATACTCGCCATGAACGATTTGAGGGATAAACTTCTAGCGCGAGTGCAGCGCTTTCAGCGTACTCTATAGGGAGTTGCCCTTGCTGAATTAGACTTTCAATGGTACGCCGAGATTTGCTCATCGCGCCCTCTCATTAACCATTATTTATTAAGTGTCGATGATGACTTATCTTAGCTGTTTTTATTGGGCATGGCTGTATCAAGGGTGTATTAAAGTAATTAATGCTGGTCAATATCAATAAAACTCAATGCGACTTAATACATGCTCTTGCACAAAGTAGGCACACACGTATGCGCTTGGCCAAGCAAATACAAACGCTAGTCCCCATGAGTGAATGAGCGTCATCAAGAATCCCTCATGAATCCCCGTTTTTACGATGATTAAAGCCGCAGAGATAATGAGTGACATCATCATTGCCATCAGTCCAGTGAATATCAGGCGATAATAGCGTTGGCGGGTGCGAATTTTAAAAGTTCGGGTGTCAGTCATGGTTTACTCAGTGCAACATTATGATAATTAGTATTATAGTAACTAGCATTATAGTAATTAGGATTATGGTTAATCATCATATCGCGTGTTCAGCCATTGGTAAAATGGTTATTATCACGGCTAAGGTCACAAGATAACGATAAATATAAAAGCTAAAAGGAAATCACATGCCAGCACAGCAACCAGCATCACATAAGACGTTAGGCATCATCGGCGGTATGAGCTGGGAGAGTACCCAAAGCTATTATCGGCTGATTAACCAAGGTATCAAAGAGAGATTGGGTGGACTACATTCAGCGGAGTTATTGATTCATAGTATTGATTTGGAACCTATTGCTACCTTGCAAGCCCAAGGCGAATGGGAAGAGTTGGGCGATATTATGGCAAGTAGCGGCAAACGCTTGCAAGCGGGCGGGGCAGATGGAATTTTAATCGCTACTAACACCATGCATAAAGTCGCAGAACAGGTACAAGCTGCCACGAATTTACCGCTGATTCATATTGCTGATGTGGCTGCACAAGCCATTAATAAGCAAGGTCTAAAAAAAGTTGCCTTACTGGGTACGCAATTCACCATGACTGAGGACTTTTATAAACAGCGTTTGATTGATGCGGGCTTGCAAGTGCTAATACCGGATACTGAAGCACGAAAAGAAGTGCATCGTATTATTTATGAGGAGTTGTGCCAAGGACAATTGCTGGATAGTTCTCGCCAATATTATCAGCAAGTGATTAAGGAGTTAGCGGCACAAGGAAGCGAGGGCGTGATATTAGGCTGTACCGAAATTGGACTATTAATTAGCCAAGCAGACAGCCCAATTCCGGTCTTTGATACCACGGCTATTCACGCGGCAGCAGCGGTAGAATTTTTATTAGGTAGTACAGAATTTAGCTCAAAGTAAAACTAAGCAAATAAAGCTAGGCAAATAAAACTAGGTTCGTTACTTGTGATAGTAGGCGAGTATTCTGAACTATTTACTCGCCACACTGATGAGCGAAAGCTGCCTTATTAACTCTGTACTAAGCGTACATATAAAACTTACGCCGTTACCGTTTATTCTTTCTTATCAGACGGCGTTTACGAAATCGTCTTTGAAGTCTTCGATGCAACCTTGTAAGACGGCGCAATGGTAATCGCTTCCATACAGTCGTTGGCACAATATCACGAAACGACGCACTGGTGCTTGTCTGCGCACGAAACTCTTCAGATCGTTGCGCCGCCTCTTCTGCGGGCATGTTCTTACCCTTACGCCAGCCGCCGTACCAATATAGCCCTATTCCCATCAAAGCAGTTGCTACCATGCCTGCTGGGAACGACAGCCAAATCGCATCGTCTCCAAGCATGGGATAAAGCCCAAAAGCAAAGCCAAGACGCACTGGATACATTGAAATTATCATGACGATCAGCGGCCAAATCACATAGCCATTTGCCCGCATGGTGCCAAACAGCACTTGTGCTACTCCAAAAAAGATAAAGCCCCAGGTCGCCACTAACTGAATATGACGCCCAATCGGCACTGCTTCACTGTCACTGCCGAGGAAAAAGCCCAGAACGGTTTCATCAAAAATAGTCAGCACCACGATAATAAATCCAGTTAATACCAGATTAAAAATAAGCCCCCAGCGTGTGATACCGGCAATTCTATGCCATTGGTTGGCACCAATATTCTGTGCCACCATTGCACTCGCTGCAGCACTTAGCGCCATCGCCGGCATCTGAACGTACGTCCAAAGCTGCTGGGTTGCGCTATAAGCGGCTGTCGTCTGAACCCCCTCGCGGTTAATCAGCGATAGCATCGCCAAAGCCGCTGAAGAGATGACAATCATCTGTAGACCCATCGGCAAGCCTTTTGAGAACATCGACTTCATGATTTCTGGGTTTACACGCAAAAAGCGTAGTTCTGGTAACTTAAGTGCCAGCACCGAGCCACGTAAATACATGGTGACGAGCATACCAATAAGCGCTAACGTATTTGCGATAGCTGTTGCGAAAGCCGCGCCAAATATACCCCATTCGGGAAACGGTCCTAGACCCAAAATCAGCGTTGGGGTCAAAATCAGGTCAATAACAACCGATATAATGATAAACCAAAGCGGCGTTGTCGAATCACCCGTACCGCGCAGCGCCATCATGATCAACGTAAAGGTCAGCGTGGTGGGCATCGCAATAAAAATCATGCGCAGATAAGTTAGCGCAAGGTCTGTAGCGCTTGCTGGCGTACCAAGCAAATCAAGTAGTGTCGGGGCAAACAGCCACCCGAAAGCCGCCACTATGATACTTATCGGAATAATACTACCCAGCGCCGTTCCCATGGTTTTCTTGACCATGATGTCGTTGCGGCTACCCATCGCCTGACCAATCAAAATAGTAGACGCCATACCGAAACCAAACACAAATGAGATCAGTATAAACATCAAAATGTTGCCATTGGCGGTCGCTGCTAACGCTTCCTCACCTAAAAATCGACCGACCCAGACGGCATTAATTGAACCATTTAATGATTGTAATGCCGATGACCCAAGAGTTGGCAAGGCAAATAACAGCATTGTTTTAGGGATCGACCCTGTGGTGAGGTCACGCCGTTTACCAGTGGAAATACCTGTATCACTCAATATCTTTCCTTTTGCGCCATTTAAACGGTTGACCTCAGTGATTGTAGAAAAGCGCCCTACAAAAGAGATAAAACCGTTCACTTTGGATTGATTAGATGAAAGCATTTATTATAAATGACCGAGTTCCTGTCCTTTGAATTAGAAATGTAATCAGACAATGCTAAATCTATGCGCCACTAAATCTATACACCTAAGCCAGACAATTTATAACGCCTGTACCAAACGCTCTAACAGCTCAAGCGTACTTTCCTGTTTGACCAATGCCACACCTTGACCTGCCCAAAGCGACTGATATTCAGCATCTTTACGCTGCACAGCTTCAGCACGCATGGTTTTGGTCATCGCATTAAGCTGTGGATAAGGCGGTAAAGTAGCGCCATTATCAAAAGCTGTAAAATCGCGCAGATAGTCATTAACCAAGGCACGGGCAGGCTTTCCTGAAAACAGTCGTGTCAATCGCGTTTCAGCGCTTCGTTTACCGTGACTGGCATCAAGCAATGCCTGTTTATAACGGTCATTAATAGCACATTTATCTGTGGTCAAAAATGCCGTGCCAACCTGCGCCAATTGCGCGCCAGCAGTTTGTACTACCTTAATATCTTGTCCGGTCATAATACCGCCCGCTGCTATCAATGGAATATCGGTGTAAGCACGCGTTTGACCAATCAACGTCAATAAACCTAATGGGTCAGCAATCCCTTGCGCTAGCCAGCCACCACGATGACCGCCAGCTTCCATTCCTTGCAAACAGACTGCATCTGCGCCAACTTCCGCCCACGCTTGCGCCTCTAAAGGATGATTTGCCGTGCCAATTACGCACGTGCCGAGCTGCTGTAAGCGTTGCACCTGTTCAGCGCTAATAATGCCAAAGGTAAAGCTGGCAACCGGCACTGGATTGTCATACAGCACTTGCAACTGCTCAGCAAAATTTTGTGCGGGTTGTTTCGGCAAGTCTATATCGAGATTTTTCTGTTGATAATACTGGCTTAGCCATTTAGGAACGGCACTGTCGAAAGTAGTACAGTCGTGCTCAGACAACACCATTAGATTAATCATAAAAGGTTGATGAGTAAGGGTTCTCATCGTATTAATTTGCTGATGTAAAGCGTCGGGCGTTGTCATGCCAGCACCCAATGAGCCAAGCCCGCCAAAGTTACTGACCGTTGCTGCCAGCTCAGGTGTGGTAGCACCAGCCATTGGTGCTTGAATAATGGGATAGGTCAGTTTAAGGGTTTGTAATAAGGTCATCGTTTACGTCCTTTTTTTATTATTCATATGGGTGGTGTGCACTTTACTCTAGCAGCGCCTACGAAGCTCGGCAATGGCTATTATTGCTGAAGCATAAAATGCGTGTGTGCTAAAATTGCACTTTTAAATCAGTTCTCACCAGCGATTACTAGGAAAGGTTTTATGAGATTAGCGCGTACTGGCATTGCAGCCTTGCTTACCCTGTCTATCGTCGGCTGTACCACGCCTAATACGCTCACGGTCGCTACCACCCAACATCTGGTGCAGCATGAGCGCTTTAAATCCAGCCTGCAAACCAAAGCCTTTACCCTAGCATCGGGTGAACAACTCACGTATTTAGAAGGCGGTAATCTAGCTGGCGAGCCGTTATTATTGATACATGGTTTTGGTGGTAATAAAGACAACTTTACCCGCATTGCCGCGCGTCTCGGCGATTATCATCTCATTATTCCTGACTTGCTTGGCTTTGGTCAGTCGAGTAAACCGCTAGATGCTGACTATCGTGCTGATGCTCAAGCGCAGCGTTTGCATGAGCTGATGCAAGCCAAAGGCATGACAGATGCGCTGCATATCGGCGGCAACTCAATGGGCGGCAGTATTAGTGTTGCCTATGCCGCGCTGTATCCCAAGCAAGTCAAAAGCTTATGGTTACTGGACAGTGCAGGCTTTTGGTCAGCGGGTCTACATGAAGAATTTGTCAATGCGACGGCTGACAACAATCCGCTGGTGATCGCCGATACCAAATCCTTCTTCACACTCTATAAATTGGTGATGTATAAGCCGCCTTATATTCCCAAAACGGTAAAAGCGGTCTTTGCTCAAGAAAATATCGCTAATCGCAATTTGCATACCAAAATCATTGAGCAAATCGTAGAAGACAATGTGGAAGCGCGCGCCCAAATCGTCGCCCAGCATCGTATTCCAACCTTAGTAGTATGGGGCGAAAAGGACAAGATACTCAAACCTGAAACTGCAACATTAATGGCGGAATTAATGCCACACGCGCAGGTGATTATGATGCCCAATGTTGGTCATGTCCCGATGTTAGAAGCGGTGAAAGGAACAGCGAACGATTATAAAAAATTTCGGGCGGGGATTGGGAGTGAGTAGTATTTAAGTAAAAATTTTTATTCTAAAATAAAAAAGAAACATCAGAATATCTGACGTTTCTTTTTTTAATCTTAATGTTATAAGCCAATATCACCGCCAGCTATTTTAATTAATATTAAGAGGTTAGTTTAACTGCAATGAGCCTTTAGCAGTCATCAGTAGCTCAACCACATCATCGCCACTGATAACGGCAAAACGCTTATCAATGGCGGATTCTTCAATACCGTTATGTTTCATACAAGCCCCGCACACCAGCACATTTCCGCCTTTTTCGATAAAAGCTTCTAGCAATTCACCTGCAGGCTCAAACGGCGCGCCGATATCGATATGATCTATAGCACTGGGCAGCGCTAAATGCACTGCGTCCACCATTAATATAACCGATGCGGAATGCCCTTTTTTGAGCGCGACACCTGCCATGGTAAACGCTAGCGTGATCTTATTGGGGTTACTCTCGTTATCAAATAATGTACCGACATAATCAGTTGTGTTAGCCATGTTATTCTCCTTATCAGACTAGGTTTAAACAATAGATATAGTTGAGCATGATACTCATTAATATCCTAGCATTTATTATACCTATTCATATAATGTCTTGTTATGGAATAGTAGCGATAAGGTTACTGACAGGTTTTGACTATGTTGCTAAGTACAATTTGGCTGTATAAAATCTCTTTAGCCAGCTTCAACCCATCGGTGGCCACGGTCTATCTTTATCGCTCTCAATCCATTCAGCGACATAGCCAGTCGGTGGCAATTCCCAATCCGATTGACCTAGTGCTGCCATGACCCGCGCCGTCTCAATCACTTTGCCGCCTTCTGTCACGCCAGTTCGCAGTAATGCTGATGAGCACGGTTTACCTTTTACCCACATCGACTGTTCCACGTATATCCAGCGCGTATCAAATCCGACGATATGCGTTTTCATGGTAACTTTGTCAAAAGCACGAATCCGCTTGCGATATTGAATGGTACTGCCAGCGACCACCAAGCCCCAACGCTGCTTTAACAGCTGTGTCCCAAGTCCGCTTCGAACCGCAAAGTCCGTGCGCCCCAAGTCATAAAGGGTCAGCACCCGTCCATTATTCATCTCTAAAAAGTTATCAATATCTGATAAATGGCAGCGTAAGGTAATTTCACTGACCGCATTAACAGCAAGCGTATTGCCTTTTTTAGCTTGAATGGCAGCGTGGGCAATGGTTGTGGCATAACGAAGAAAAGGATACATAAGCGCACTCTTATTAGGCGTAAAATTGGCAATGATGAATAATAATGAACGGTTTGCATGGACAATCTGAAACTGAATTAATCAAATCGGGTTAACCTTATTAAGCAAGCGCTTTAAAAAAGCTGATTGCCGTTTTCGGTAACCATTCCAAATTAAATTTACGGTTTTGATAATCTAAAAAGCCAATATGTCCGCCATGGCGCGTATTCAATAAGGTGACGCTACTCGACACATCACCGGGCGTTGCCACTGCACCTAAAAATGGGTCATCTTTGGCACTGATTACTAAGGTCGGCTTGGCGATATGAATCAGATGCGGTAGGGCAGACGCTTTGTAATAATAGTCGTTTTTGGAGCGATAGCCGTGGCGCGGAGCGGTAAAGATATTATCAAATTCACTAATTAAACTTGTCGCTTTGATGGCTTTAATTTCATCTTCTGAGAGGTTATTATCAATGGCTTTTTGGATAATCGGGTGCAGCAGATACGGGGTATAAATACGCCGACCCACGAAACGCTCCATTGCTAGTGATGAGGACAATAAATCAACTGGCGCTGAGACCACAACCGCCGCCGCGCAAACGGCTTTTTCATTATACTCGCTCATGTATTTCGCCAGCGCATTGCCACCAAGCGACACGCCAACGCCATAAATCGTACTGTATTTGCGCGCCAAATATTGCAGCGCATGCTCAAGCTCAACCGTATCGCCCGCATCATAAAACACCGAGCCTTTCACTGGAATACCGCCACAACTGCGAAAATGAGCAACCACAAAATGCCAACCTTGTGCATGCGCGGCATAGGCAAGCGTGCGCGCATAATGGCTATTACTACTGCCTTCCATCCCATGAAACAAGACCACCAGCGGCTTATGATACTTATCATCGGACAAGACAATATCATTGGTATCATAAAAATCATAAGCGACTTCGCTTTCATTTAGCGAGTCTTTTACCAGTTCGCGTCGATAAAGAGGGACATCAGGAGCGATAAACTTGGGCAAAATCGTTTGTAAATGCGCGTTCGCAAGCCAAAAAGGTGGCTTAAATTCAGTATAAGTAAAGGTAGTCATAACAGGGTATCAAATTGTATTAAGGTGTTAGAAATGGGAGTAAGTTAGCCAATTAACAAGCATTGGATACATTTAAACGTTATTAGTCATTGCTGCTATTATCTATGGATGATAAGTTTCACGTGAAACGTAATTTTAATGTTTAAAGACCTAAACAGAATTAGTTACTCCTCAGCTGACAAGACTTTACCCGCCATTGCCAATTCAGTTTTCAATAGCTCAATATCGCGTTCAGCGATAGTAACGGTCAATAATACTTGCTTATCATAAGCCACGTTATCAATTGTCCCTTTTAAACGCTCAACTATATAGCGGCACTGCGCTTCAGTCGCGAACTCTGCTTGAATATTTACTTGGGTCATTGGTACATAAGGGCATAAAATCATCTGATCAACTGCCGCTTGTGCAGAACCGGCATACGCCCGTGTCAGTCCACCTGCACCCAATTTAATGCCACCAAAGTAGCGAACCACAATGATAATAATATTACCAATCGATTTGTGTTGCAGCACATTTAATATCGGGCGACCTGCCGTGCCGTTTGGCTCACCATCATCATCAAAGCCCGCGCTGGTGGTATTATTTGGGTCGCCAACGATATATGCCCAGCACCAATGGCGTGCATCAGCATATTGCGCGTGCAGTTGTTCCACGTGAAACATGGCTTGCTCTCTTGAGGTAACAGAATAGGCATAAGCAATGAATGCTGACTTTTTAATCTCAAGACGGGCGCTAACGGGCTGTTGTAAGGTTTGATAACTCATAGGTCATTTAGGGTCTAGTAATTTATTTAGAATCTAGTAATTCGTTTAGGGTCTAGGTGGAATATGCTAAACTTATAGCCATATCACTGCTTGCCATATTGGACGCAGTGCCCACCGTATTCTCCACTATAGCAATTGATGGTAGCAAATAGCATGCGTTTAGATAAATTTATTAGTAAAGCCACTGAACTGTCACGTAAAGAAGCCAAAAAAATCCTGCACGCGGGCGAAGTCACCGTTAATGATAGCGTGACCAAAGACGTCGGCTTGCACGTTGATATTGAAAATGATGACATTGTTTGGGCAGGCGAGCCGCTATCGGTCGCCACCGGCAATCGTTATATTTTATTGCATAAGCCAGAAGGCTTTGAATGTACCTTAAAAGTAAAAGAGCATCCAATCGTTACCGAACTGATTGCCGTGCCTGAGCTTGGTAACTTACGTATCGCCGGTCGTTTGGACGTCGATACCACAGGCGCACTGTTAATCAGTGATGATGGCAAATGGTTACATCGCGTCACCAGCCCTAAGCATGAACACGCCAAAATCTATGAGCTGACGTTAGCAGATGCGATGGATGAAGCGGCACAAGCCAACGCGGTTGCCGAAGTTGCTCAAGGTATCTTACTAGAAGGCGACCATGAAGAAACCAAGCCTGCCGTATTAGAATTTATTGATGAGACCCATGCTCGTTTAACGTTAGAGCAAGGCAAATACCATCAAGTCAAACGGATGATGGGTTATTTTGGCAACCGTGTTACTGAGCTGCATCGAGCTAGTGTTGGTCATATTACTTTAGACGGTTTGGAAAAGGGCGACAGTCGCTTTTTAACCCCAGAAGAAGTGGCGAAGTTTTAGTCATTTAGATATTAAGAACACGCCAAGCTAATGCAGTGCGTTTAATATCAAAAATTAGTATAAAGTTGTTATAAAAATAGCGGTAGCCATTTTCTAATTTGAATAATGGCTACCGTTATTTTTTTGTCTATTGATTTTGCTTATTGATAACGTTGGTCTTAATTTATTAACGTTTTAGAAATTGGCTCTGTTGCCTGTCTCTTAAACTTAAGTAGCAGTTTTGCAAAATTAACGCCTTATCCCGACCGACCATTTCATGATGTGATACAGTCCTTCTCACTATATTAATCTACTTTTTTACATATTATTCTGAAAATAAAGCTCAAATTTTTTAGAAGAGTATAAAAATGATAGGACTGTTGTTGTGAAATTATCTTTATCGAATTCTTCTGTATTAAATCTGCCTATATTAAAAGCTGCCAGTATCATTAGCGCCATCTTGTTTGCGACCACTGCCTGTGCGCAGTCGCCGCAAGCAATGAATATGAGTAAAACTCAAAGCGTTCAAAATAATGCGGTAGCAGCTAAAGTCAGTGCCAGCGTTGATAGTAAGTTGCGCCAAGTATTGACCCAAGCTGGTATCAAAGCGCAAATTACCTCTATTGCAGCATCCAATTTACCAAATATGTATCAAGTCAATTTGGTTGGGCAGCCACCGCTACACATCAGCGCCGATGGCAAATATGTGATTCAAGGTAACTTGCAAAAGAACCCAAGTAAGCACCAAGTGACTAAAATACCCGCACGTAGTACCAGCGCGCAAATCGGTATGCCAGTGAGCACCGTAGTTAAATCTGACATGCTTGCCAATATGAGTGCGCTCAAAAATATGAGCGAAAAAACGCCGTTTTTCTATACCGCTATTCCGGGGGTGATTTGGGGGGCAACGCTTGAGGGTGTACCATTTTTAATATCGGATGACGCGCAATATGTGACTGATGGCGAAATATCAGTCATTGAAAACGGTCAATTTACCGGACTCGATACCAATTTTGAAAAACGCAAAAATCAATCGGTATTTAAAAGTTTAGATGAGTCGCAGCTGATTACTTATCCCGCAACCAGCCCAGAAAAAGCAGTTATTTATGTGGCAACGGATGTCAATTGTCCTTATTGCCGTATGCTGCACAAGCAAATGAGCGCGCTGAATAAAAAGGGCGTGACCGTCAAGACGATTGGCTATCCCATCTATGAGCAGTCACCTGAGCAAATGCGCGGTATCTGGTGTCAAACCAGTGATGCCAGCCGTCGTAACGCTTTAGATAAGGCGATGCTCAGCGGACAAATGACCCCAGCACCGGCAAGCTGTAAAGCCAATCCTGTCACCCCGAACCGCGAAAAAGCAGCTGGTCTTGCCGTGGTTGCGACTCCAGCCATATTCCGTGATGATGGTGTGTTATTTCAAGCCAGTTTTGAGAGTCCAGAATTTTTAGAGTTTCTAGGTATTCAGTAGTTTTTAGGGCTGCAATAGGTATTTGATAGACCAGTCTTAATCCTAGGCTAAACGTAAACCGCCGCATCAATTCTTATTGATGCGGCGGTTTTTTAATGGCTGCTAACTAATAATTCATAGCAGGGTTTAAGACAAAGGCTTTTAGCAAAAAATTTAAGGCAAAATCACATCGACGATTTTCCAATCGATTAATCCTTGGCGCTGCATCTCAATGGTAAGCGGGTAACCTTTAACTTGTCCACTAATGGTAAAACAATTGATACCACAATAGCTAAGCGTTGGCTTGGCACTGTCCGTACCTTTAGCAACGTGTTGTTCTAGTTCATCCGCTTGCTTGGTCATCATATTTTGAATCTGATTTTTCACCACTGCCTTGACATCACCGCGCTGGACAATCATATCGCGAATCAGGATTTTTAAATCAATTTGATTACTGGCGATTGCCCACGCGGCGGCAAGCTCTTTGGTCGCGGTATTGGCTTGCCCTTGGGTATCGATTAATTGTTCTATATTTTCTGGCGTGATGGCACCGACAACCGCTTGGTTAATAAACTCATTAGCGGCTTCGGTTAGCGCGTCCCCGCCCAATTCCGCGACAAGTGGATACTGCCCCATGGTGGTGGCAAAGTTATCCGTCAGCTGTTTATTAATACTCGGACGCAGCTGTTCATAGTCAATTGCCGCTGCAATGGTTGCGCCATCTTTGGCATCATAAGCGTTTTTTAGCTGATAGGCACGGTAGTAGGGCGAGCCTCCAATGATAATAACTGCGATAACGAACAATAATAAGAGTAGTGTGAACAGCTTTTTCATAAATATGGATACTCTAAAAGGTACTCTGACCAAAAGTTGCAAGCGGCTATCTGCCGATGATAAAGCGATAAATAGTAGCACGACTATCAGCATTATAGTTATGAAAAACAGGTAGGAAAATGTGACGACAGCTTGCTATTTATATCCGTCAATATAAGTCATGCTCCGAAAGTATTAGAGACTACAAATCAAGTGACAGTTAATAAAAAGGGCGCAAACTCGTTTTACCGTTCAATATTGATAATCGCCTATGCAATTTACACAACAACAAGCTTGATAAATCAGTCTGCCATCTCCATTAATAGCGCAAACTTTTATTAATTGATGTGGTTAAACAGCATTGTGCCATATTGGCTTGCAACCGCTTGTTATGTGTCCCCTTTTTAGTGCCTCATTTATGCCGTTTCACGTGAAACATTAGGGTACTAGTTAAAGGCAATAACTGACAAGTTTCCAAGCAGGCAGGGCTGTGAAAACGATAGGAGAGCCCATGAGTAAGCGCGATTTTTATGAGATATTAGGCGTCAGTAAAACTGCCGATAGCAAAGAGATTAAACGATCTTATCGCAAGCTGGCGATGAAATATCATCCCGATCGTAACTCAGATGACCCAAAAGCGGACGAGAAGTTTAAAGAAGCGTCGATGGCATATGAAGTGCTTAGCGATGCCAATAAGCGTTCGGCATACGATCGCATGGGTCACGCCGCCTTTGAAAACGGCATGGGCGGTGGCGGTGGTGGTGGCAATTTCCAAGATATCTTTGGTGATGTGTTCGGAAGTTTTGGCGATATCTTTGGACAATCGCGCGGTGGCGGTAGTTCGCGCTCACGCCGCGGCTCTGACTTGCGCTACGTGATCGAGCTTACTTTAGAAGAAGCCGTGCGCGGCTGCAAAAAAGAAATCAGCTTTACTGCGCCAGCCCCTTGCGGCACGTGTGATGGTAAAGGCGCTAAAAATGCCTCAGATGTGGTTACTTGTCAGATGTGTCATGGACATGGGCAAGTGCGCATGCAGCAAGGCTTTTTTCAAGTACAACAAGCCTGCCCGCAATGTGGCGGCAGCGGTCAACAAATCAAAAATCCATGTTCTGATTGTCATGGTAAAGGTGTTAAAGACCGGTCACGTAATTTGGAAGTCTCTATCCCAGCGGGTGTCGATGACGGCGACCGCGTTCGCTTAGCAGGTGAAGGCGAAGCAGGTGGCGCAGGCGTGCAAAATGGCGATTTATACGTTGAAGTACGGGTCAAAAAGCACAACGTCTTTAACCGCCAAGGTGCCGACCTCTATATGGATGTACCCGTTAGCATTACGGATGCGGCACTTGGTAAAGAAGTAGAAATTCCAACCCTTGATGGCAAAGTTAAAATCAAAATTGCCGAAGGCACGCAAAGCGGCAAATTGCTACGTGTGCGTGGACGCGGTGTCACGCCTGTCCGTGCTTCAATGAAAGGCGATTTAATATGTCGGGTGGTTATTGAAACGCCAGTTGATTTGACCCGTGAACAAAAAGACTTGCTACGTCAGTTCCAAGATACGCTCGATGGCGACAGCAACCATCAGCAATCGCCACACAAAAAATCTTTCTTTAAGAAAATTGGCGATTTATTCGATTAATCATCACTAATGAATAATAGCGATTTTTTAGCGCCACTATAATCATAATATCAAGCCCAATGGTTTCACGTGAAACGATTGGGCTTTTTTATACCCTTCACTAAGATGAAAATAAGCGCACGCTTTGCTAAAGGTCAAAAAATAAATTCATGCTATGATATTACAACCTTTTAACAACCATTATCAGCACAAAAAATAAAAATATAGGGCAAAAATATGAACCAACAAGTAGAGAATCTATTAGAACTGCAAACTATTAAAGTCGGTGTTATCGGCGCTGGTGGGCGTATGGGGCGCATGCTGATTGAAGCCGTACAAGACAATCCACAAACCAGATTAAGCGCCGCAATTGAGCGTCAAGGCTCGAGCCTTGTTGGCGCGGATGCTGGCGAGGTGGCAGCGATAGGACGTATTGATGTGTCAATCGTTGATGACTTAGTTAGTGTTATTGATGATATTGATGTATTAATCGACTTTAGCTTGCCAGAAGCCACGCAACAAAATATGCAAATCTGTGCTGAGCACAACGTTGCCATGGTTATTGGTACAACTGGTTTTAACGAACAGCAAGTAGCGGCATTGGCAGCCGCTAGTCAAAAAACTGCTATTGTCTATGCTGGCAATTATTCAACAGGCGTTAATTTATCATTAAAATTACTTGAAATGGCAGCCAAAGCCTTCGGTACTGAAGCTGATGTTGAAGTGATTGAAGCACATCATAAGCATAAAATTGATGCCCCATCCGGCACCGCTTATATGATGGCAGAAGCCGTTGCCAAAGGACGCGGGCAAGACCTTAAAGACGTAGCAGTATACGGGCGTGAAGGGCAAACCGGAGCGCGTGAAACTGGCACCATCGGTATTCATGCCATTCGCGGCGGTGAAATCGTCGGCGACCATACGGTGATGTTTATCGCTGATGGGGAAGTCGTTGAAATTACCCACCGCGCGCGCGTGCGCATGACCTTTGCCGCTGGTGCTGTACGTGCCGCTACTTGGATCGTGCAGCAACCTGTTGGGCAATATGACATGCAAGATGTGCTTGGATTAAATGATTAGGTTGCTCTAAAGCATATTTGGTTATTTACGATAAGGAGCTGATCATGGGCACTAGAAAATCCCCTGCTTTCCTAGCGGATACGGTATCTCATGCACGTTGGCTAATAATAAGCCTGACTCTATTTTCCATTATTGCTCAAGCAGCGCCTTATAACATCTATGTGATTGCCACTTATGGTGGTGGTGCCCTGTTACCGACTATTCGCCAGCAGCTGAACGCCAGCCCTGATGGTGGGACGGTCACCACTTACCAAGATAAACTGGTACTAAATACCACAGCGACCAATTATCAAGCTGTTCAACAGTTGCTCACGCGCATTGACACCCAACCACAAGCGTTAGTAATCGCTGTACGCGTAGGTAATAATAGCAATAGCCAAGCCAATATTCGCCAAGGTCAGGTGATTATTACCAACCGAGGTATTCAAGGCAATGGCATCATCAATCAAAGTCGTAATGAGCAGCAAAGCAATAGTCTATATCAAGTACAAACGCTGTCAGGTAGCGCCGCGAGTATCAGTACTAGCACGCTTTGGTCATTGACCCACAATTTCACTGCTCACTATTACCCGTCAACCAATCGACCATCAGGACAAATTATTATTCAGCAGCAGCTATTATTGCCAACGACCCAAGGTATTGCCGTCACACCAAGACTGTTAACAAATGGACAGGTCGAAGTAAGATTATCTCAAGTTGACGAAAAATTTGTATCGTCAACATCACCTTATTATCAAAAAAATAACGGTAAGAATATCGTTCAAGGGCAGCGCTTACAGGCGCAGCGTTTAGACACGACTGTCATTGTACCGCGTGGACAATGGGTTACGGTCGGACATATAACGCAAAATCAGCGTTCAAGCTATAATAATGATAGTGTCATGGCTGGTAGCACAATGAACCGCAATAACAGCACACCGATACAGTTATTGGTTCAATAATTTGATAGTAATAGAAAATTTTTAATATAAAAAAGCGCGGCACTGCAAATAACAGTACCGCGCTTTTTGATGAGCATAAATTTATTTGAAATTAATCCACATAAACCACGTCTAATGGTGGAAAGCCATTAAACTCAACAGAAGAGTAAGAGTTGGTATACGCGCCAGTGGTGAGCCAATAAATTTTATCGCCAATCTCAAGGTCTAATGGCAACTGATAACCCGTTTCTTCATACATAATATCTGCTGAATCACAGGTTGGACCTGCCAATACTACCGTGCCTTGGCTGGTCGACGTTTCCATTTTAGGCGTATAAATGGGGTATTTAATCGCCTCACCCAAGGTTTCAATCAAGCCTTGGAATAGTCCAACATCGGTATACACCCAGCGCTTTAAATCAGTCTGCGACTTACGCGATATGAGTACCACGTCACTAACCAGCACCCCTGAACCGCCCACTAATGAGCGACCGGGTTCTAGAATAATCTCTGGCATGTCATCGGCATCATAATCATCAGTCAGATAACGTTTTACTTCTTCGGCATATACTTGAATTGGATTAACTTCGCTCAGATAATTAGCGGGAAAGCCGCCACCCAAATTAATCATTTGTAGCTTAATCTGCTCTTCATTTAGCATCCAATCAAACATATATTTTACTTTAGCAAGCGCATCATCCCATGCTGCCACGTCGCGTTGCTGACTGCCCACATGGAAAGAAATGCCATACGGTACCAGCCCTAAATCACGCGCCTGAATCAATAAATCAATTGCCATATTTGGATGACAGCCAAACTTACGTGACAATGGCCACTCAGCCGTATCCGAGCCTTCTACTAAAATGCGTACGAAAATGTTAGAACCGGGTGCAAACTCCGCAATATTCTTCAAATCCGCTTCAGAATCAGTGGCGTACAAGCGAACGCCTTTATCATACGCGTACTTAACATCTTTGGCTTTTTTGATGGTATTCCCATAAGAGATACGCTCAGCCGTCACCCCGCAATCAAGCACGCGATCAAGCTCATACACTGAGGCGCAATCAAAGTTGGAGCCCAACTCAGCAAGTAGGTTTATCACCTCTACCGCAGGGCTGGCTTTCATGGCATAGTGAATTTTGGCAGTCGGAAACAAACTGACCATCTCATTGAATTTGATTTTAATACGGTTAAGATCAACCACTAAAAAAGGAGTTTCACGACCTTCGGCAGCTTTAGTGAATTTCTGCCAACCGGCAGGGTCAAAATATTGGTCAATTTTGATCATGGTCATGATAGGAAACCTTTTATATCAATAATAAATGAGCGGTACACAAGATAAGAAATAGCATCAGCTTTCAATTAAACTGGAGTGGCTTGCGCTTCTTTAACTTTTCTATCGTGATCTAGCTGCTGTTTGTCGCGCACTTTTAATACTTTACGAACTTTATCACGCGCACGAGTTTGTTTAAGATGGGATAAATAATCTACAAAAATAACCCCATTTAAGTGATCCATCTCATGCTGAATACAGACGGCAAGTAAGCCTTCCGCTTCCATATCAATGGCGTCACCATTCTCATCTAAAGCCTCAATGCGAACTTTATTAGGGCGCTCGACTTTGTCATAGACGTCAGGAACTGATAGACAGCCTTCTTCATACGGTTGTTTTTCTGTTACTAAGGGTGTGATTTTAGGATTGATAAACACCATCGGTGCGTCTTTGTTTTCAGACAAATCCATAACAATCAGCTGCACATGCTTGTCCACTTGCGTGGCAGCAAGACCAATCCCTTGCGCGTCATACATGGTCTCAATCATATCAGCAGCTAACGTCTTAATATCAGCAGTGATGGTTTTGATAGGCGCAGCAATGGTGCGTAGACGCGAATCGGGATAGCTTAATATCGGGAGTAGTGCCATGCAGCTCACCTCAGGAATACGGATAGAATAGGCGGATTATTATAAGTTATATGGGGATAAAAGTAACGGTTATCAATGACTTTCCCTGTTTGTCTCTGTAACTGATACTACTATTAGCAGTTGATAATTATCTTCTGTAATTATGATCATTAAGTAATTTTCAAGAATATGCTTACTTATTCCCAAAAATTATAGCGCATAAAAAGAGACCTTATATATATAAGGTCTCTTTTTTATCTATCGTCAATTGTCTTTATAAAAATAAGCTGGCGTCTATTATAAACGACGTTTACTCATAATCATCTCATAGATAAACAATACGATAATAGCACCAATAACTGAGAAGATAAGTCCTGTAAAGCCGCCGTCAGCATCAATACCGACCAATCCTGCCATAAAGCCACCTAGCAACGCGCCTACGATACCTAATACAATGGTCAAAACCCAACCCATTGGATCGCTACCAGGCTTAATCGCACGAGCCAATAAACCAGCAACCAGACCTACAATAATCATCCAAATAAAGCCCATGAGTGTTCTCCTAAATTTATCAAAAGTTATTTATATTTTTATAAAAAATGAGCAACTGCTTATTTAATGAAGCTATTGTAAGCAATAATGTTGCGAAAAAATAAGCGCAAAATGTTATCTGTGTAGGCGCTATGTGAGGAAAATAGAGAAATTGCTATTATGGAGAGTGTTTAGGTAAATGGCAGGTTAATAAAGTAGGTTCAACGATAACAAAAGCAAATTGTCATATAGGGTTTAACAATAAAAAGGTATAAAAAAGCGCTACTCTCAAATAGAGAATAGCGCTAGTTTTAGTTTTGACGATTGAATTGATAACAATATAAAAAGTAGTGGCATTCAATAATATCCTGACTTTAGATAAATCCTTAAACGGCAGCAGGTACTAATGCCATAAGCAAGCGCTGGTGGATATTTTCAAAACCACCATTAGACATGATGATAATCGCGTCACCTGCTTGTGCGTGCACTTTAAGATACTCAATAATAGCATCGACACTTGGCATGACTTGTTGTGGATTTATAATTGAGCTTGCTGTTGCGCTGGCATCTCGATTGTCGGTATCCAAAGTAGTGGCGCGTTCAATGACGTCTTGCAAGCCCCACTCAAGCCCTGCTGGTTCATACCACAATGTATGGTCTGCCAGTGCTGCTGACGCCGCCAAACTGTCTTGATGAATGCCCATTTTCATGGTATTGCTGCGTGGCTCAATCACTGCCCATAGGCGTCTGCCTGCCAGCTTCTTTTTTGCGCCATCTAAAGTCGTGGTAATGGCAGTCGGATGATGGGCAAAATCATCAAAAACAAGGATATCATTGACGTCACCAATCAGCTCCATACGTCGTTTAATACCGGCAAATGCGGATAGCGCTGTACAAGCCGTCTCAATACTGACGCCAATATTATAAGCCGCTGCCACTGCTACGAGGGCATTATTGACGTTATGTGTGCCACTCATCGACCAATCGACCGTCGCACTTGTCCCTTTATTATCAGAAAAATGGATATTAAATTGACTGCCATCTTCGTTAATCAACTCTGCCTGCCAGTTACTGCCTATTGATTCAGGTGCCTTATTGTTTATGCTATCAATGCCATTAGACAATGTATTATCTGTAATTGCGGTACGCCAAACTGGTGTCCACACACCTTTTGCCAGTGTCTCTTCTAAGCTTGCGGTTGCTGCTGGCATGATAATTTTACCCGTACTTGGAATCATGCGCACCATATGGTGAAACTGAGTTTGAATGGCATTTAAATCGGCAAAAATATCGGCATGGTCAAATTCAAGATTATTTAAAATAGCGGTGCGCGGACGATAATGGACAAACTTTGAACGCTTATCAAAAAATGCTGAATCGTATTCGTCGGCTTCTATGACAAAGTAGCCTAACTTTTCCTTGCCTGAGTCTTTATCGTTGCCTATTTCTTTCTTATTAATCGTAGCCGCACCCAAATAACTGCTATGGGCGAAAACTTGCTGCAAACGCGTATCAGTCGTATCGACTAACGGCACACCACCAATCAGAAACCCAGCATCGATACCCGCATACTGTAGTATCCACGCCAGCATTGTTGTGGTCGTTGTTTTGCCGTGGGTGCCCGCGACGGCGAGAACGTGGCGCGACTGGAGCACCTCTTCTGATAAAAACTGTGGTCCTGAGGTATAGCGCATGCCTTCATCTAGCATGTATTCAATAACCTCCATGCCGCGCTTCATAGCATTACCAACGACAACCAAATCTGGTGCTGGCTGGAGATGTTGCGGCAAATAGCCTTCGTTAATCGTCACGCCTGCCGTCTCAAGTTGGGTTGACATCGGCGGATATACGTTGGCATCAGAGCCCGTCACCGTATGCCCAAGCTCACGTGCCAGCAGCGCCAGCGAACCCATAAATGTGCCACAAATACCAAGAATATGAATATGCATAGACGTTCCGCGCTAGATAAGAGAAGGGAAAAAGTTAAAAATAAGTGCCAGTTATTGTAAAGTAAAGGCAGATAGATAACCAATAAAAAACGCCTGAGAATTAGGCGTTAATAAGGTAGCATGAGCTGAACCATCGTTTTATTTACGCGATAGCGTGTAGTCAGCATTCGGTTTTTTATGCTCATCCAACATGATTAAATGGTTGTTTTCAATACGGTACATTTCGATATTTTTATCGTTATAAGCCACAATGATGGTGTTGTCGTCTTGACGATATACGCCTGACTCTATCAGCGGTGCGGTGGGTGTCACAGGATTCTCGTAAATACTGGTCTTTACCACCGAACCATCAGACAGTAAATTTAGGGTCATATTAATCCCATCACAAAAATCGCAAGGCAACATGCCTTTATAATCGCCGATTAAGGTGGCTTGTAAGGTACTCTCTATACGGGGCTCTGATATCATAGGTGTCCGCTGTACGCCAACACCGGCATCCGTTTTAGCAGCGCTCATTAAAGATTGCCCATTAGCTGATGTTGCTGTATTGGCATCATTGTCAGCAGTATCATTTGCCGAGGGCTGCGGTAGATTGGCGTACTGCTCACTTGCTGCATCATTCTTTATGGAAAGATTGATGCTTTGGGTAGCAGATTGCGTATCCATAGGCACAGAGGAGGCAGCAGAGCCACTGTCACAGCCGGTCAGGAATACGCTTAACACAGTAAGCAAACATAATGAGCGTTTACTAAAAGTGAGTGTATATAAGAAGGATTTACATAAAGGAAAGGCTAAATCGCGCCCATATCCCTCACGTTGCGACGATAAAGGAGAGCCTAAGCGTGACTGTAATAGCGCAGAATATCTCATCATACTAACCACAAATAACCTTATTGTTACAATAACGGCACTTAAGCTGTCTATATCATTATGATAAGGCACATTATTGAAGCGTATCCATCGCTAAAGGACGTCTAACAATGTTATCGCCTCTACTCAAGTGATCGTTATTTTTTACCAATTCCCTATTGTTAGCCTTACTCAGCATGTGGTTATACCATATATATCAGAGCAAACACTGTTCAATGTCATAAAATAAGGGCAATAAAAGCCTATAAGATAACAAAGGTTAATCGGTAGACTGTAAGCTTTTTGTTATTATTATGGCATTAGCATGACACAGGTATGCAAAGAACTCACTACGAGGATAAGTCAATTAGTGCTTAAAGAAGAAATACTGGAGGAAAGGAAAAACAAGTCACTAAAAGCGCTCTTAAAATAGTTTAAGCTAAGATAGTCTAAGACAAAACGGCTAAAAATATTTTAATAGACCTGGTTGTGAAAGCAAGTATTTTTAATAGCGCGCTGATATTTGCGGACGTAAGATACGCCAAAGTAGCAATCCATGCACCAGTAATAGCACGCTAAAAAATATTAACGACTGCTCAGGAATACTCATTCCTAAAAAACGCCATTCAACTGACGCACATTCGCCAGAGCCTGCCAGCACTTCATTAAGCACCTGCTGCATTGGTAAGGTATCTAACCAGTAATCCAAACCCGGACCACATGACGGCACTTGATCAGCAGGTAAATGCTGCAGCCATACGTGCCGCGCTGCCACCCCAGTTGCCCAGACAATCCCTAACAAACTACCAAGCCATAAGCCTAATTTTATCAAAGTAGATTTAGGATGCCACAATGCCGCTATCAAGGCAAAACCGCCCATAACCATCAGCCCAATACGCTGGAAAATACAGAGCGGACAAGGGGTAAAGCCCATATAGCGCTGTAAAAATAACAGTGCAAAACTCATCCCAAGTACAGACATGAATACCAAAAACAGTTGTAAATAACGATAAGTGGTCAAGCGTTGCATCGGGCAATTACTCTTATAAATGGGTTTGGCAGAATATTGGGAGATTAAAAATCGAGTTTTACTGTTAAAGGCATCATAAGCAATCTGGTTTACAGATAACAGACTGATTGAATTATGACGCCTAAATATGTATGACTATGAGCTAACCATTAACGATACTGCTGTAAAAAATCCATAAAATTTTCGGTTTCAGCCGCTTCAAGCTCTGCTTGCTGCAAGATGGATTTTTCTACCAAGACTTCATACTTTGCCTGAGTATTTGGGCTCAGCGTTTGCTGCAATAATGTATCACGGTGCTGCTGAGCTAAGGTGAAGCCAAGCTGCCACAAGCTGCCTAAGCGTTCACTGTCTGCATTCACTTGCGCTGAAATGGTCGATTCTGAGTGACCAGCTTTGCCTTGCATCAATGCCACCGCCGCCCGATAATCATTACCACCATAATGGGCATCAAGCATGGCTGCTAATGGTTGCATGTTGCTTAAATGGTCTAACATCCAACCCTCTAGTGGTTGCTCAACCCCATTATTTAAAATATGTAAACCATCAACGCGCCCTTCATTAACCACACGCTCAAGATTGATTGCCAGCTCTTCTTCCTCTACAGGCAACAAATCCGGAGAGTCATTAAGCAGACAATAAAGCGCCATCACCTCTAAAAAACACGAGCTTGATAGACGAATACCTACATCACTATAGGGGTCTAAATCAATGGCGCGAAATTCGACATAGGCAATACCGCGGCGCTCTAATGCCTCAGTTGGCGTTTCACCACTGGCAGCGATTTGTTTAGGTCGAATCGGGCTGTAATATTCATTTTCTATTTGTAAAATGTGGTCATTAATTTGAATCGGGTTACCAGACTCGTCATTTAAGCCCAGCTTTTGAAAGCTCTCATGCGGTGTCTGAATGGCGCGGCGCAGACCGGCAACATATTCTGGCAGGTTGTTATAACGGATATCCAGTTGCTCTTGCACGCTATTGGTATAGCCCAGTTTACCCATACGTAGGCTAGTAGCCGCAGGCTTATAATAAGTGGCATCGTTGAGCAATTCTAAATCATGCTCGCGACCTGCAAGGAAGCACGGACAAACGCTTGGGCTTGCTCCCAATAGATACAGCACCAAACTGGTTAGGCGTTTAAAATTACGAATCAGCCCTAAATATTTGGCGTTTTTAAAGTCGGATAGGGTTTGCTCAGTTTGCGCTTGTTGCTTGGCTGTTAGATGGGTCTGCCATGCGGCAAACAAAGTATCGCCAAACGATAAATTGTAGTGTAAGCCTGCAATAGTTTGCATCCGGCGACCATAACGAATACCTAAACCACTGCGGTATAAGGTTTTAAGCTTGCCCGTATTTGAGCTGCCATAATCAGCGAGTGGAATGTCTGCATCATCAGATGACAGCATACAGGGCATAGATAAAGGCCACATCAGCTCGTCTTCAGGCAAGCCCTTATACACCAGTACATGCAGCTGACGCAACATATTAAGCGTTTCTTTCGGCGACGCTTTAGGCTCAGTAATCAGCTCAAGCAGACTTTCTGAATAGTCGGTGGTAATAAAGGGGTGGGTTAATTTTGAACCTAATTTTTCTGGATGCGGTGTTTGTGCCAAATAACCATCAGGTCGCACACGCAGCCCTTCTTTTTCGATACCGCGCAGCATCCCTACTAAAAGTTGACTGTCAAACCATTTTGGAATGGTAAAATTGGCAAAGGTTGGGGCGAAATTACTCATAATAGTCATCTATTGTTATTCATTATGGCAGAGCAAAAAATGGATAAATTTGCTCAGAAGTGACTGAAACCTAGAGTCAGTAATGCTGTCAGTTTAGCCCAAAGCCCATTTAAAAACTATGTGCAATTACAAAACCAGTAACCTTCTAAGTCTAAGCTTAGCAAGCCTCGCCCAGATACATTCGGGTACGGACTTTGTAAAGAGCAAAACAGTGTTGAACATAAAAAAAGCATTTATCGGTTGGATAAATGCTTTTTCATCGAAGGTTGCGCTAGCATAAGAGCAAAGGCACCATTATTACTACAGTATGTTATGAAAAATCAAGCTCAGTCTCAAAGCTTTTTAGATTATGGCGCGCCATCGCTAAGTTAGACTTTTGACGATCCAGCACCAAATATAAAAATAAATTATGGTTACGTACTAAGGGACGCAATAAGTGATATTGATTACTAAGTGTGATTAGAATATCTTCAATATTGTCATCGAGTCCCAATGCGTGCGCAACTTTACGTTTGGCACGAATGACTTCAGTATTCCCAGCCGCTGCAAGCTCTAAATCAATTCCTGTACCATCTGTTGCCATTGCTAAGCCTGATTCACTATCCACCAGTGCTGCGGCAATAAAACCATCAATATCCCCAAGCGCTTCAAGATTCAACTTCGCCATATTATTATCCTTTGAGTAGGTTTGTATAAAGTACGTACACAGTAAAGAGTTTGAAAGCGGTGAGATAAGTATAATGGTGAGATGGACAAAAGCGATGATGCTATTGCCCTTATAAATATTGTGTCAACAGACAATCAATAAAAATACTGTTAAGTAGCCTATATTGTAAAATACACTTTGTCTTTAATAAACATTAGTTTGTAATAAAGTATGTTTATCACACAAAATATATAAACTTAAACAATAATACAATCTATAAGCGATTAAAGGAGAGGTTGTAGGGTTAAACGGTACAAATGAAAAATAAAGCTTACATAGGTTCAATTAATGTAGTGCTGCCTCAATAGCTAGCACTAGCACAATAAGGGTCTACTATCAGTCGTTATTTAAATCGAAAACGATGAACCACAACCGCACGTGGTCGTAGCATTAGGATTGGTGACGATAAAGCGCGCCCCTTCTAAGCCTTCTGTGTAATCAACGGTTGAACCTTGCAAGTATTGATAGCTGAGAGAGTCAACAACCAAGGTCACATCTTCATTATCAAAATTAGCATCATCTTCATTGAGCTCATTGGCAAAATTAAAGCCATAAGAGAAGCCTGAACAGCCGCCACCCGTGACATAGACACGCAGCATAAGATTGCTATCGCCTTCTTCTTCACGCAAACGACGTACCTTTTGCGCGGCGCTATCGGTCAGGTTTAATACGGTCGGATCTACAGGCTGGCTGGCACTGGGGTTGTACTGGTTGGTTGCGGTGCTCATAGTTACCTCAATGGCTAAAATCGGATATTTTGGTTGTTATTGTTGGGAAAATAGGATCACTACTGCTCAACAATATTCATCATAAGGCTAAATTCACTGTTAAATAATGCCCTTTAATAAAGCAGAAACACCTTACTACTATAAAGGGTAATGGTGCTTATGTGATTGATGTCAATAGTGTTTTACTAGTATACCATAATTGGGGTTATGATTGATTTGTCAAGTGCTTCGAGACCCTCTAAAGATAATGATGTGCGTATCTTAAATAAATAAAGACCACTTTCAGATTCCTACTACTGATAGATGGAATTGTGTCTTCTTAAGCATCATTAATCGCTTAATTATGAAATACTTATTTAATTGTTTGCCTATCTGTTGGGCGTTTGAAATAATAGCGCGCAGTTGGCATGCGTAGTGCGTGCTTTGCTTAGCTTTTTATTAGTGTTAATTATTAGTGTTAATTATTAGTGTTAATGATACTTTTTACAAAACTCTTGAGATGAAACAACCCTATGATCGAATTTAAAGACGTTGGTGTTCGCCGTGATGGTCGTGAATTATTTTCTGGAGCCAGCTTTCAGCTGCATCCGGGTCACAAAGTGGGCTTGACGGGCAACAACGGTACCGGAAAATCAACCTTATTTGCCCTGTTGTTAACGCGCATGGGCAAAGGCGATACGGAAGTAAGCGTCGATCGTGGGGAGGTGAATATTCCCGACAGCTGGCATGTGGCGCATATGGCGCAGGAAGTGGGCGCAAGCACGCAAACGGCGATTGATTATGTGTTAAGCGGCGATGAGCAGTGGTATAAAATTAATGCCGCGCTGAACGATTTAAGCAGTGTTAGCGATGACCAAATCGGTGTTTTGCATCAGCAATTCGATGAAATTGACGGCTATCGTACGCCAACCAAAGCGGCACAGATTATGGCAGGCTTGGGCTTTAATACTGGGCAACATGAATTGCCGGTTGAAGGTTTCTCTGGTGGCTGGCGTATGCGCTTAAACTTGGCTAAGACCTTGATGAGCCGCGCCGATTTGATGTTACTTGATGAGCCAACCAACCATTTGGATTTGGATGCGATTTTATGGCTTGAGACGTGGATTAACGCCTTTATGGGTCTCGTCATTGTTATTTCGCATGACCAAGCATTTTTGGACAATACCGTTGGGCATATTTTGCACGTTGAACAGCAAAAAATCACCCTTTATACCGGTAATTATCAGCAATTTATTCGCACCCGTCATGAGCGTATGGCGCAGCAGCAACAAGCGTTTGAAAAACAAGAAGCGACCAAGGCGCATTTGGACGACTTTATTCGCCGTTTCCGTGCCAAAGCCAGTAAAGCTAAGCAAGCGCAAAGCCGTATCCGCCAGCTTGAGCGCATGAGTGAGCTGTCACCGATGATGGCGGACAACCCGTTCTCGTTCCAGTTTTATGAGCCGGCAAATATGAGCAGCCCACTCATTGAGTTGACCAAAGCTGATATTGGATATACCGATACGCCAATGTTGTATAACGCTGACATTCAAGTGACACCCGATACCCGTATTGGTCTGCTTGGAATGAATGGCGCGGGTAAATCAACCTTAATTAAAGCCCTAGTTGGCGAGCTCAAAGTATTGTCAGGCAGCTACCGCGCCTCTGATACCTTGAAATTAGGCTACTTTAACCAGCATCAAATGGACAGTCTTGATGCTTCTGCGACGCCACTTGAGATGATGCGCCGCTTAGCCGGTAATACCTCAGATGCAGCGTTACGCTCATTTTTGGGCAGTTTTGACTTTCGCGGCGAGCGTATCGACACTCCAAGTGAGTTGTTCTCTGGTGGCGAGCGCGCCCGTTTAACTTTAGCGTTAATCGTCTGGCAGCGTCCCAATGTACTGGTGCTTGATGAGCCAACCAACCATTTAGACCTACAAATGCGCCAAGCCTTAACCATGGCATTGCAAGGCTTTGAAGGCGCAGTAGTATTGGTATCGCATGACCGTGAGCTGATTGCTAACGTCTGTGATGAGCTGTTTTTAGTGCATGATGGACAGGTCGACGAGTTCGATGGTGACATCAGCGACTACGGCAAATGGCTGTCGGACAAGCGTAAAGAAGCCAATAGCACCGACAAAGGCAGCAACAAAAAAGGCAAAAATAAAAAGGATAAGAAAAAGTTTGTAGATAAAAGCACTGTTTCAAATAACACAAAAGTTGAAGCCAATAACAATCAAAAATCCAGTAAGTCGCAAACGACAAATGACAATGTTGCTAGTACCAAAACCGCTGTACCCTCATTGCTAAGCAAAGAAGAACAGCGCAAACTTGCTGCTGAACAACGCAATCTTACCGCACCCATTCGCCGTGATATTGAAAATACCGAAAAGGCGTTGGCTAAAATTGATACGCAGCTGACAACGTTAGAGGACAAGCTTGCGGATACCACGCTTTATGAAGACAGCCGAAAAGCGGATTTATTAAAGCTGTTAAATGAGCAAACCGCACAGCAGCAACAGCATAGTGAACATGAGGAAAAGCTACTGCTCGCCATGACGACGCTTGAAGAGATGGAAGCCCAGTTCAATTAACCGATATGGTGAGTTTATAAACACATTCACTTATATATCACACTCATAAAGTATGAGCGGTTAATGTTTTACTCATATCGTACTAATCGTTAGACCATAAAAAAGGGGGAAGGCTTTAGCCTTCCCCCTTTTCGCTACCGCATTACTGACGGCGATATTTGCCATCACCATAAGATAAAACCTTTAGGCTGGTCGTACACAATTGACAGTTTATTTTACTTGCCGCCGCTTTCGACAAATCAAGAATACGACCTCTGATAAAAGGTCCTCTATCCGTAATTTTTACAATCACGCTCTGCTTCGTCTTGTTGTTGGTCACACGTACCTTGGTGCCAAATGGTAATGTTTTATGTGCTGCCGTTAAGGAGTGCATATTAAAAATACTGCCACTCGCGGTACGCTTACCATGGAACTTACTGCCGTAATAACTGGTGTTAGCCGCAAAAACGCTGGTCGTTATTAACAGGGACAATGTGACAACTAAAGACTTAATCAAGTAAGACATTTAATACCTTTTCGCAATTGATAAAATAGACAAATACCCTTGCCTATGTTATTCATAATCCCTATGACTATGAATAATATACATATTTTACAAGAGCAAGCTTACCATGTCCTTACAGCCATGTAAAAAATTCTCCATTGCCCGTTATCTTGATACCTGACTTGTCGTCCTATTTAAGCTCACATTCTGGCAACAATGCTAGAAAAGTAATGGTGCTAGAATTCATCTATTACCATGTGCTTTTATGCTGCACTGCTATCAGTATTGACTTATTAGCTAGAGAGCTAGTATTAAAAATAAGTATTAACTAATAGCCCAATGCTATAGTGGAAATCATACCTAATAAAACCATATCTAAAACAGTATTAAGTATAAAAAGGGAAACCAACAATGGCAGAAAAAAGCTACTACGATATTCTTGGCGTGAAAAAAGATGCCTCAGATGCTGATATTAAGAAAAAATACCGCAAACTGGTACGACAATATCATCCTGATGTCAGCAGCGCGCCTGATTCTGATGCCAAAATTGCCGAAATTAATAACGCTTATGAGACGATACGCGACAAAGATAAGCGTGCAGAATATGATGCCATGCTTGCCAACCCATTTGCTGGTCGCGGCGGAGCAGGCGCTCAGGGCGGCTTTGGTGGACAAGCAGGCGGACAGCAAAGCGGCTTCCGCTGGGAAGATATCAAAGATCAGTTCGGTGAAGGGGAAGCCTTTGGTGGTGGCGGCTTTCGCTTTGACGATATTTTCTCAGCTTTTGGTGGCGGCGCGCGCGGACAAACGGGCGGTCGCTCGCAACAGGGCGGCTTTGATCAGTTCGGTGGCGGCTTTAGCAGTCACGATAGCAGGGGTCAAGACCAACATGCTGAGATTAATGTCGACTTGGCATCGGTATATAGCGGTGATGACTACAGTATTAAACTCAATGTCCCGGTTCGCCAAATTAATGGCGAGGTCAGCTACGACAATAAAACCCTAAAAATTAAAATTCCAAAGGGCATCACTGATGGCAAGCAAATTCGGTTAGCTGGACAAGGCGCAGCAGGTACGGGCAGCGGTAAAAATGGCGATTTATTCTTAAAGGTAAAAATCACCCATGCCAGTAATATCCGTTTGGAAGGAGCAAACGTTTACCAAACCGTCAATATCACCCCATGGGAAGCAGTACTTGGCGACAAAATAAATGTCACGACTCCAGCTGGGACTTTAGGCGTGACTATCCCTAAAAATACCAAATCGGGCAGCAATTTGCGCCTTAAAGGTAAAGGAATTCCTGCCAAAGAAGTGGGCGATTTATACTTAACCTTAACCATTGTTAACCCTAAAGTGACCACGGATGCTGAGATTGCCGCTTATGAGCAGCTTAAACAAGCCTTTGCTAATAGCACAATTCAGCGCTAAGCATTAAATGTGATATTTTGAGCTGCGTTATGAGCACTACCTTTTAACAAATGAAATAGAGATAACCACCATACGATAGATGACCTATAGACAGAAGAGGATAATAATGATGAAACAGTCACCTGAATTAACCGACATTGTCATGAGCTTAGATGAGCTGGTTGCGGCATGCGGGCAAGAACCGCAATGGGTTATGGCATTGATTGAAGAAAGTATTATCGATTACGATGTGCCTGAAAGTAGACAGTTTAGCGGCTATCAGCTGACCACCGTACGCCGTGCCGCGCGCTTGAGCCGCGATTTTGATGCCAGTGTACCTGCGCTTGGGCTGATATTGGACTTGTTAGAGGAGATTGAGCAGCTGCGTCAATTTAAACATCAATGGGATGCCCAAACTCTGATGATTGAGATTGAAGAGTAAATAGGTTTATTTTTAATAGCCAATGCTATAAAAAATGGTAAGCCATGTAATAAAAGCTAGACAACAAAAAAGGGCATCCATTGCCCTTTTTTATGGTTCAAAATAATGCTGCGTTACCTTTTAAATATAATTAGCGCGCATAATTATCAACGTGCGTACTTATTAACGCGCATATTTTGGATCAGCTGCCGCTGTAAATAAGACGTCAGTTGATCAGTTTAATGCCGTTTCAGCAGAGTCTTGAACCACACCAATGATAAAGCCAATGGCAACCACTTGCATAGCAAGGTCATTGGGAATGCTAAATAAGCTACAAGCCAGTGGAATCAGTAGCAATGAGCCGCCTGCCACGCCAGATGCGCCGCACGCGCTAATCGTCGCGACAATACTGAGTAATAAAGCTGAAGCAAATGATACTTCAATACCCAAAGTATGGGCTGCAGCAAGGGTAAGCACGTTAATAGTAATTGCCGCACCTGCCATATTAATAGTCGCGCCCAGTGGGATGGTTACTGAATAGGTTTCTTCATGCAGACCAAGTTTGCCTGCAAGGTTCATATTGACCGGAATATTTGCTGCTGAGCTGCGGGTAAAAAACGCAGTGATTCCGGATTCACGCAAACAAGTGAATACCAATGGATAGGGATTTTTTCCCGTCTTAATAAAGACGATTAAGGGGTTGGCAACCAGAGCAATAAAGAGCATACAGCCGATTAATACCTTTAACAGTCGCCAATAGGTTTCCAATGCCTCAAAGCCAGTTTCTGCCACAGTATTAGCAACCAAGCCCAAAATACCAAATGGCGCTAATGCAATCACCCATTTAACCACTTGCGAGATAGCATCGGCAAAATCACTGACCACCGTACGCGTGCCAGCGTTGGCATGTTTAAGTGCAAAGCCGATGATAATTGCCCACGCCAAGATGCCAATATAGTTGGCTTCAGCAATCGCATTGACAGGATTGGCAACCAAATTAAGTAGTAAGTTGGTCAACACTTCTTGTAGGTTAGCAGGTGGCACTTGCTCAATCGTGGCATTGACCAATACCAAATCAGTTGGAAATAACGTACTTGCGACTACCGCTGTCAGTGCTGCCAAAAAAGTGCCAAACATATACATAATAATGACCGGTTTGACGAAAACCTCATTATCGCTGCGATGTTGACTAATTGCTGCCATCACTAAAACAAACACCAATACTGGTGCGACTGCTTTTAACGCACCCACAAATAAAGTACCGAGCAAGCCCAAGGCAATGCCAATATTAGGCGCTAACCATCCGATTAACACCCCTAATATTAAGCCAATAATAATCAGCGGTACTAGCCCTATTCGCTGGTACATCGCAATCAATGAACGCATTACCCCACCTTTACTTAAGTTAATCACAGGTTTTATTCAACAAACATCCATCATGAAAGTCGAATCATATCAATACTATACGTATCAATATTATAATAAGCGGGGGATGGTAGCATTTTTTGGGATATTCGCCTACTGCAATAGGATGGGCGCAGCATTTTAAAGACGATAAAAAACCGTCTCCAACAGAGAAACTATGATGAAAAATTTAAGTGAGTAACAGCAGACAAAGGGAATTGGGGGAAGTTAAAGGTAAGAAGAATTGGGTAAAGTAAGGCAACCTATTCATTTAATAAAATAGTGAATGACGCAAAAATAAAGCATTTAAAAAATAAAGCATTTAAAAAATAAAGTAACTAAACTTTAAAATGAGTGAGTTCATAGCCCAATTGTTGATAATGCTTATAGTTATCGCGACCTGCTTGCATACTTGCAGGGTCAGGTTTGATAAGCTCAAGCACTCGTGTTGGTGCGGCATTATTGGTAGTAGTGATAAAGTCGGTAATGGGACGGGGCGTGAGATTAATAATAATGCCATTAAAATTCGCTGGTAAATAAATACCCAGCAAAACAGGCGCTATAGTGGATGCTGTTGTATCCGTCATAGTCTCATCGGCAACCAAACGCTGGTGCGGAATAAAGCTGGTCGCTTCATCCGCCCACAGCGCCTCATCAAGCGTGCCAAGCAGCTGCTCATCCTCAGTAAGAAGGAGCAGCGATTGGCTGCCTTTATTGAGCGCCGTTTGCGTCAGCTGACAGATAAAGCCCAAGCTATCTTGGGCTTTACTCTCGCTTAATACATAAAAGCTAATCTTCATAAACTGGTTGTCATTAATTAGTGTTCATTCATTAGTTTTTATTAATCAGTTTCTATTAATAGATTAAGCCATATTTGCACAGTTTTTGAGATACTGCATAAATAGTGGTACAGGACGACCGGTTGCCGCTTTATCCGCGCCAGAGATCCATGCCGTACCCGCAATATCTAAATGCGCCCATGCTTGACCATCTTCAATAAAACGCGCTAAGAAGCAGGCAGCAGTAACCGCACCAGCAGCTTTACCACCGATGTTTTGAATATCAGCAATCGGCGAGTCTATCTGCGGTTGATAGGCATCATCTAACGGCATGTGCCAAATTAAATCGCCTGACTGAGCACTGGCATTCTCTAACTCGAATAACACGTCTTCATCATTACTAAATACTGCTGAGCGCACATGACCTAATGCCACTACACAAGCACCCGTTAATGTCGCCACATCAATAATGGCTTTTGGCTGATAGCGCTGCACGTAGCATAGCGTATCGGCTAATACCAAGCGACCTTCGGCATCGGTATTTAGGATTTCAACCGATTTGCCATTCATCGCTTTCACAATATCACCGGGGCGCGTGGCATCACCTGATGGCATATTTTCAGCACAAGCAAGCGCGCCAACCACGTTAATCGCTAGACGTGCTTCGCACAAGGCTTTAATCGTGCCAATGACTGAAGCCGCGCCGCCCATATCAAACTTCATCTCATCCATTGCCGCACCAGGTTTGATTGAGATACCGCCTGAATCAAAGGTCACGCCTTTACCAACCAATACGATAGGTGCGTTGTCAGGAGCGACTTGCTCATTAGCTATTTGCGCAGCGTTATTGCTGCCCGCTTTTTTGCCTGTGCTTTTAAGTGGTAATTTATCGGTAATGGCTTTTATACCGCTGGTTACTTTTGCGGCATTGCTAACTTTTTGAGTACCGGTGTTTGTATCATCGGTGGCGCTAAATTTAGATTTGCCTTGATACTCTAAAATAACCAACTGACCTTCTTTGGTTGAGCCTTGTGATACGGATAAGAAGCAGCCCATGCCTAATGCTGCCATTTCTTTTTCGCCCAATACCGTCACCTTTAATAAGTCAGGATAGGTTTTTGCTAATTCTTGCGCTTGCTCTGCCATGTAAGCTGGGAAGCAAATATTGCCCGGCTCATTAGCGACATCACGGGTTAGGCTTTGACCGGCAAATACTGCCTCAGCAAAGTCTAAATTAGGCTGTAATGCGCTATCGGCAAGCAGATAGATATCGGTTAGCACAGGCGTCGATTGCTCAGATTTGTATTTTTCAAAACGGTAGCTTGCCGCCAATAAATTTAAGGCAAATTGACCAAATTCGTCTGCTTCTAACGCATCACCTAAGGCGACGGTAATAGACGCAATTCGTTTTTGCGTGCTTTGATAAATGGTCGTGGCGATTTTTTGTAGGATAGTGTTGCTCAGTTTATCCAGATTACCAACGCCTACCAATAACAATTGCATAGGGTTTTGCTTGGTGGTTTTTTTATCGCCCGCTAAAGCGTAATCAGCAACCGTTTCGCAGGCTTTACCTTTAAAGTGGGCGACGTCAATCAATTGCTCAATACGAGTTTGATACTCGGTTAACGCGGATGCGGCTAGTATGTTTTTTTTATCATCAACTAAAACGACAAGGCAAGATGCGTCTTTATCATTGGCTTCTTTTTTGAGGATTTTTTTAGTGTGCGTTTCTGGTAAATTTTGGGTTAAATTAATATTCATATATATTTATCCTTATTGACGAGATGGGTAATAAGATTAAGGGTATAAAACTGAACAAACATTGTTTTGACCTGTAGACAACGGGTATCCGTAGACAACGGGTATATAATTTTAAGCGCTAAGTTGCCATTTTAACGATAGGGCTTTCATAAGAAAGCGAAAAGTGGTGGCTGTAGTAAAGGCTATCGTTATATAGCTTTATAATAGATTGTCTATGCTCATGGAGCGCGTGAGCTAGTGTAGCATATCAGGTGACAACTGCGCAGTGTGTAAGGCTTAGGTAATGTTTGCAAACACATTTCACCGCTATTGATTACAAAAACATGGTAGCATTAGCAGTCCTGCTATTGGCTGAAATAAGGGCTAATAGCACTATATTTTGTGCACCAGTGCTGCATGAAAAACCTGTACAGAAATCCTATCCAAAGTTTTTGTATATCTATACGACTTATCGTGTGATGACCAACTTTTAAGAGTGCCTATTTTGATATTACGCCGCTATATGACCCGTCAAGTTGCCTCAACCACTGCTTTGGTATTGGGGTTTTTGGTGGTGCTGATGTTGGGTGGGCGTTTAATTCGTTACTTTGGTATTGCGGCTGAAGGCAATTTAGACATCAGTTTATTGTTTACCATTATCGGCTATAACTTACCTTACTTTTTAGAGCTTATTTTGCCATTGGCATTTTTTATAGCGTTGATGCTGGTTTTTGGGCGGCTCTATGTCGATCAAGAGATGGCAGTGATTAATGGTAGCGGTATGTCACGCGGTAAACTTGCTCGGCTAATGACCCCGTTAATTCTGATATTGTTTATCGGTGAGGCGGCATTGTCCATGGTTGGCAAACCGTGGGGCGTGCGCTCAGCGGAGAATATTTGGCAGCAGCAAGCACTGAGCAGCGCGTTTGATTTAATTCGCCCCAATGAATTTATCAGTAATGGCAATTATCATCTATATGTAGGTAGCTTAAGTGACGATAAAACTCAGCTGCAAGATGTGGTGTTGATTCAAACTCAGCCTGCGTCAAAGGGTTCAGGCAAGAGCAAAGACATCAATGCAAATGGCGCGGACAATGCCAATGATAAAGACGCGCAAGCTGCCATTAATGAGACACTTCCGGTCGATGGTGTACCAGCCGAGTTAAACGAGCGTATTGCTGGTATCAATGCGACTACCGGTAAAGATTCCATTACTAAGGACATCATTACCTTAGCCAAGCGCGCTCAGCAAGTAGAAAATAGCGCCAGCGGTGTGACTCAATTGGATTTATTCCAAGGTCGGCGTTATGAGGTGGGTGCAGGCAGCTTAAAATATAATCAAGTGGGCTTTGATCGTTATCGCATTACCTTGTCAGAGTCGCCAAAAGAAGTGGTGACTGAGAGTAATATTGAAACTCAAGCCATCATCCCATTATGGCGGGCGGCAACCGGCGGCTCAGAGGTAGGCAGTGTCAATGCCATGCGTGCTGCGCAAGGGGAGCTTGGTTATCGCTTCGCACTGCCGTGGCTAATGATTATCGCGCCCATGCTCGCCGTGCCGCTCTCACAAGTGCGTCCCCGTCAAGGGCGTTGGCTGCGACTGTTCCCATCGATTTTGTTATTTGTCAGTTGTGCGCTAGGGATTATTTCACTTAAAAATGCAGTGAGTAAAGGTAGCGTTAGCGTGTGGTCATATGCGTGGCTGGTTATTGGTTTTATGATACTGGCACTATATATGAACTGGGGTAGCCGTATCCAACATCGCTTGCGTGTGCGTTTAAAAGATGATGCGTCATTAGCAAAAGAGTATCCAAATCAGCAATCGCAAGGAGGGCATTAATCATGCGCTCTTTGTTCTCTAAAACCCAAACGGTCAATCATAATAGCAATGCCAATTTACAAGTATTGGGGCGTTATGTAAAACGTAATGCTTTTCTTGCCATTATCGCTGCTGTGATTGGGCTGTGGGCGTTGCAAGTATTGTTCTCTTACTTATCTGAGCTGGACGCGCTAAGCGACAGCTACACCATGTCCGATGCGCTAACTTTTATTTTTTATCGCTCGCCCTATTTTTTAGAAGAATTTATGCCAACAGGGGCGCTACTCGGTGCCGTGGTTGGCTTGGGTCTGCTGGCAAATAAAAGTGAGCTGGTGGTTATGCGCGCTGCTGGTGTGAGTATTTATCGTATTGTTGGTTGGGTATTGCAGCCTGCGTTGCTGTTTGTACTGCTGGCATTGGCTATCAATCAGTTTGTACTGCCCTATAGCAACCAGCGCGCCAATGAAATTAATAATGAAGACAACACTTCGCTCGTCACCTCAGTTCGCGGTTATTGGACGGTACAACCGCGCTTTAAGACGACTGACAATAAGAATAATACCAATGACAATACTAATAGCAATAGCGACGAAGCAAGTGTGCAGCCGGATGGCAGCGATATTCTGTATATTGACTACGCTGATGTGAAGGGTAGTCTTGGTGAGATAAAACGCTGGCATTTGGATAATAGTGGTAACTTACAAACTGCGATTCATGCTACAGGTGGTAAATATACCGGTCGCCAAGCGGTCACAGGCGACAATGCCAGCCCCAGTGAGCAATATCGCTACGAGTGGCAGTTGGGTAATATGACCACATTAAGTATCAATCAAGGCTTTGGTAGCAGCCAATCTACGACCGCATCGGATATTATAAGTCTGCCTTTTGCGCCGAAGTCTGTATACCTACTCACCCGTCAAGCTGAAGATTTATCTCTGACCCAGCTGTATGAGCATCGCCAGTTTATGCGGCAACAAGGCAAGCGTTCTCTGACGCATGAGCTGGCATTTTGGCAAAAGTTGCTGTCGCCTTTATCTATTTTGTCATTAGTAATTGTGGCGTGCTCATTCGTCTTTGGTTCATTGCGCACCCATAGTCTAGGCTTACGTATTGTGGTGGCGTTATTATTTGGTTTATTGTTCAGCTATGTGCAGGATTTGGTCGGCTTTGTATCGCTCGCCACTGGAGTTTCGCCCTTATTGATGGTGCTATTACCCATTATCGCCAGTACTGCAGCAGGTGGTTATCTGATAAAACGGCAGATGTAATATTAGATATTTTGACAACAAAAAGCACGCTAAATCTCGAAGATATAGCGTGCTTTTTATTACTCTTAAGTCTTCATTAATAGCTTAAGTTTTAATCTTTTGTTGCCATAGTAATGGTATAAGTTTTGCCTTGTTTGACCTTTTCGCTATTGCCAAATACTTCGGTAAACGAGCGCTTCATAAATTGACGTAAGCCATTAATTGTCACCACATAAAAGCGTCCGCCTTTACGCATGCGCGCATGAGCATCTAGGAAATACAGATAATGTTGCTCTTTGCCCACTTTGGCGGGCAAGTTTGACATCACCAAGCTAAAATCTTTTGCTTTATCGACATGATTAAAACCGTTTGATAAGTGCACATCGACATTATGCAGACCATTTTTCTCGCAATTTTGGCGCGCATATTCTACTGCCATAAAATCTTTATCAATCAAGGTATGCTGACCGTTCGGACATTCGCGCGCTGCCGTCATACCGAGCACGCCATAACCACAGCCCAAATCTATCGAATCATCGTCCTGCTGAAAGTCCACATAATCAAGTAGCATCAGGCTACCATCATCAAGCTTTTGCGGTGAAAAAATACCCCACGTGGTGGCAAAATCAAACGGCTTGCCCAGCACGTCTTCGCGAAAATTAATATCTTCGCGCCAGTATTTGGCTTTTTCTAATAGGTCAGTAGGTGGTCTATGGCTCATGGTTTTCTCGAATAATGGATAAGTAAAAGGCGGTACGCGATGGAATAAAACAGCGTACATATTATGACGGGTATTGTAACGAGAAAAGGGGCGGTTTGCAGCTGGGGATTTATAGAATATTTTATGAACACTTTACAACTCAATTAAAAATATTAACTATCTATAGAATCAATAAAGTCAGAAGCTCGCCGAGTTATTTTATAAATAATATTACCTTTAGTGCTAAATGTTTTAGTAATCAGACCTCTATCAACAAGACTTTTAATATCATCTTCAATATAAATGGGTTCATCGTATTCAATATTTTTTGCTCCTTCTAAGATTAAATCTATTTGATGATCTCCGAGAGAATAATTATTCATGCAATGCATGTTAGTACTTTTTGACTCTACGAAGTGCCTCAAGATATTTATAGCTTGATTCGATAACTGATTACTGCTTTTAAATGAAGTTGTAAGTTGGCTTAAGCCATCAATTTTACTAGCTAAAATAATAATTTCATCTGTTAACTGAGATAATTTTGCCATATTTTCTTTATGGTTAGCGCTCATGAAAGTGACTAATGCGCTTTGTAGTTGTTCATTATTATTAATAATTTCGATAGCATACTGATTGTTAGATTCATCTAGCTACGATTTAAACTCTTCTAAATCGTTTTTTTCATTATTAAGGGAGTAAAAAGTTGCAAGTAAACTGACAATTTGAGGAAAACCAGCAGAAAGAGCAAAGTATAAATTAGTGTCCATAATAGTAGCTTTTAAATAGTTATTTTTATAATAAAGTTCTTAACAAAAGTAATTTGAGTAACATCATCCCCGCGGATGATGCTCCGCATGCAATTTCTGCAATCTCGCCGTCGCCACATGGGTATATATTTGCGTGGTTGATAAATCACTATGCCCAAGTAATAACTGCACACTACGTAAGTCCGCACCATGATTTAATAAATGGGTAGCAAAGGCATGGCGTAAGGTATGCGGCGATAATTCTTTATCAATACTGGCAACTTTGGCGTATTTTTTTAGCAGATACCAAAAGTTTTGCCGCGTCATATAGCCACCTTGCGCGGTCAAAAATACCGCTTGGCAGTTGCCTGCTTTTAAGTGGGCAATTAAATCGCCACGACCATGGGCGAGATAATCCTCTAACGCATCCGCCGCGTATTCGCCTAAGGGCACCAAGCGCGTTTTATTACCTTTGCCTGTGATTTGTAGCCAGCCTGAATTGAGATTGACTTGTTCTAATGACAAATTAATCAGCTCACTGACGCGTAGACCGCAAGCATAAAGCACCTCAAGCATGGCTTTATCACGTAGTCCGAGCGTGGTGCTGGTATCAGGAGCAGTTAGGAGATTATCAATATCGGCTTCGGATAAGTCTTTCGGTAATGGTCGCCCAAGCTTTGGGCTTTTAATACGCTCGCAAGGATTGTCTTCGCGCAGATTACTGGCAATCATCCACAGATAAAACTGACGTAGGCTTGAGAGCATACGCGCTTGCGTGCGTGGGGTTTTGCCATCAATAGTGAGCGTTGATAAGCAATGCAGGACATCTTCGGGCTGCCAAATTGTTAGTGCTTTACGGTTGGTCAGCTCACAAGAGCGCAAGTCGCGCACATAAGCATTACGGGTACGCGTCGCTAAACCGCGTGCGAGCATGGCTTGACGAAACTCGGTAATATAAACCGGTTCGTCATCGACGGCTAGCGCTTTTGGTTGACGCTGCTGTACGGCACGGTCGCGGCTCATAAGACAATACTCAGTGTTAAAATGTTAAACACGTTTCAAATACCATAACGACGTAATTTCTGCACTACGCGCGGCAAATAGAGTGTCGGTATTGTCTTGGCTACGGCTGTGTTTGGGCGTGGTATCAAGACGGTATTTCACCGCTAATCCAGCATCTGCAAACCAGCCTAATAATTCATCGCGGCTGCGCAACTGCAAATGTTCCGCTAAATCTGACAGAATCAACCAGACCTCTCCCTGCTCGGCTAAGTGCTGTTTTGCACCCTGTAAAAACCCACGTAACATCGCGCTATTGGCATCGTAGACGGCATATTCTAATGGCGAGGTTGGCTTAGCGGGCAGCCAAGGTGGATTACAGACCATCAAATTAGCTAATGGCGCATCAGTCGGGAACAAATCTGCTTGCTGCAACTGCACGTTAGGCAAATCTAAACGTTCAAAATTCTCGCGAGCACAAGCCAACGCGCGCGGATTTAAATCGGTTGCGACTATTTGCTTTACACCACGCTGCGCTAAGATAATCGCCAGCAAACCAGTTCCCGTACCAATATCAAAGGCGACATCATGTTTATTAGGCAAAGGTGCATCAAGCAACAGCTGTACATATTCATGACGAGTTGGCGCAAATACGCCATAATGCGGGAAAATCGATAGTCCTAAGTTTGTAATCGGTACGCCTTTTGCGCGCCATCCTGCCGCGCCTAACGCCCCTTGCAAGTCACGAAATGAAATCAAGCACGGCTCATCTAACTCACCAAACGCTGCCGTACAAGCTGCGCTTACATCGGGGGCGCGACGTAACTGGCTGATGTAACCAGCATCAAGCGCTAGCAATAAACGGCTTAATAAGCGCGAACGCTGAGCTTGTGCTTGGCGTTGCTGATGGAATAAATTGGGTATTTCTTTAGAGCTTTCTAAATTAGAAGCTAATAAGTTAGATGCTGATAAGGATGTAGTCTCGAATTCAGGCTCAGCAGATTTACTCAATTTATTAGCCGCTTTGCTCATTTTGCGCTGTTCACTGCGCTCAATACGGCGCGTGAGAGCTTGTAATAATTGTCGCGCATTTTGAAAGTCACCCTGCCACAGCATCGAAGTGCCCGCGCAAGCCAAGCGATAGGCTTCATCTGCACTCGTTTTATCGTCGACCAAAACGATACGTACAGGCGGCACTTGATTACTCTCAGACAACCAGCGCGCATGATATAACGTTTCGTTCTCAAACCACTGCACATACTGCTTTTCTGTTGCTAACACGCGATCTACCTTTAACTTATGAATGAGATGTTGCCACTAGCCGCTATTAAGCGCTTTTTTTCTTGACCAAATAACGATACGTTGGCGCGTCATTAAGCGTTTCCTGATGCACAAGCGTATGCCCTAAATGGCGACAAAAATTAGGAATGTCGCGTGTCGTCGCTGGATCGGTAGCAAGGATTTCAATAATCTCGCCGCCATCCGCTTGACGTATAGTTTTATGCAGCATCATCACTGGTTCAGGACAAATCAGCCCTTGCGTGTCTAGATGATGATTAACAGTCGTATCTTGAGTCAAAGTAGTCATAGTCATCGTTTTTTATGGATTGAAAATGGGTTAATAGTTTATTTATTACTGCCAGCCAGTCTTTATGAGTTATTCTTCATGAGGAGCTGATTCAGGTAAACTTGCCACGTCTAAAAAGTTAAAAAAGCGCTTAAAACTGACTTTAAATAAAAACGCTACGCCAAGCCAGCAAGCCAAGCCAAGCCATGCAGTATCGGCAAATAACAAGCCGCCAATCAATACGATGGTGGAGACGCCAATGGTCATCCTCACCATTGATGCTTGATTGAGGCGATAGCGATAAATAATAAACGCATCATAAAGAGTAATAGGAATGGTCAGCGCAATTAGCGCGTACGGCAAATTAAAAAACAGGCGATACAGTAGCGTGTTGTCATGAAACATCTTAATACTGGCAATGGTACCAAAGACCATAAAGGCAATAATGGCGGCATAAATCAGGTAAATAGCGATTGTATTCGCTCGCTGTGCACCTTTAATACGCGCAATCGCCAACGGTGCAAAGCCATGTTGCGACGATGCTTGCGCAGAATTTTGCTTAGATTGTAAAGATTGGTCTGGAGCAGTGGTCATAACAGGCAGTCATCTATAAAGGGTGTAAAGCAGTATTCAAAGAGCATGATTCAAAAAACAGTATTTAATAAATAATCAAAACGGCAAGCAAACTCGTGCGTCTATCAATGCTTATTTATTCTGCTTTAATCGCATCAATAGGTAGCGCGCAACTTGGGTCAGCGAAATAAGCAGACAATAGAATACAGGCGGAGATATCATCAATCGGGTCGCGCTCGTTTTTGATCCAACCGTTCTCCCACGCCAGCTCACGCGCACCGACTGAGGTCAAGCGCTCATCAGATAGCAGGACACTAGTAGGCACGCCTTGCTCCATCAACCGATGCGCCAATCGGCGGGCGAATTTATGGGCGCGTTTTGATAGCATCGAGCTGCTGCCATCCATATTAAGCGGCAGTCCCACTACTACTATCGTGACGCCCCACGTTTGAATAATGCCCAGTAAATTATCCCAATCAGGCTGCCCATTATTCATCGCTAAAATATCAAATGCGCGCGCGGTTTGGGTTAGTGTATTGCCAAGCGCCATACCCATCTTTTTAACGCCATAATCTAGCCCTAAGATAAGATGCGCTTTTGGCGCTAGCTGCGTGTTATCAATAAGCGCGTTATCAATAACTGAACTTTCGCTATCAATATCCGTTGTAGTATTAGGCTCTGCTATCGTCATAGTAGCGACTTTTTCCTATGTTTAATTAGTCTATTTAATGGTTTTTACTATAAAAAAGAGTATTTAGATAACCTGCATTTTTTATTATGCATGACCAATGTCACTACTTAAATAATCAAAATTTACCCCAATCTTTTCAGCCGCGACTTGCCAGCGTTCTTCAAAGGGCGTATCGAATAAAAGGGTCAAATCCGCCGGACACACCAGCCAATCACCATTTTTCAGCTCATTATCCAGCTGTTTTTTACCCCAGCTGGCGTGCCCCAAGCATAGATGGTAATGCCCAATACCTTGACCTGCGCCAATGCGTTCAAGGATATCTTGACTGGTAGTGATACAGACATTTTCTGAAATGGCAAACGAGGACGCCCACTGCGGCTGACCTGTGTGCAGCACAAAACCTATTTCAGGATACATAGGACCGCCATCCAAGGCTTTATCTTCCATCACTTGCGCGTCGCGTACCTCTATATCTAAATCCTCTAGCAGCTTACCAACGCGAGAGTGCTCGATTGGTCGATTGACCGCCAAGCCCAATGCGCCCTGCTTATCATGGCGGCAGATATAAATCAGCGCGCGCTCAAAGCGTGGGTCGGACAGCTCAGGGGCAGCGATTAAAAAATGATGGGTTAAATTGGCTTTAGACATAAGGACAGGCACAGCATCAGAGAAAAGGTGGACATTACTATATGGTGATAGGCGTTAAGAAAGCAACAGATGTCTGTTGCTAAGCCGTTAAGCGCATTACCGCATCATTAAGATTTTACATCGGTCAGCAAGCTTTTGGCATGTTCGCGCGTGACGTCAGTAATAATAACACCGCCTGACATACGCGCCAACTCATCAACTTGGGCACTATCGGTTAAAATGATGAGCTCACTTTGGGTTTGCTCATGATGATGCTTTTGTACCAAAATATGCTGATGAGCTTGGGCGGCAACTTGAGCTTGATGAGTAATTGCCAATAACTGCTGAGATTGTCCCAGCGTGCGCAATAATTCACCCACCACTTGCGCCGTGCCGCCACTGATACCGACATCGACTTCATCAAAGACCAGCATTGGTTTTGCCGCATTGTTATCGGCGCTGGTGACTTGAAGCACTTGCATGACCAATGCCATCCGTGACAGCTCGCCACCGGAGGCAATTTTATATAATGGTTGCATCGGCATACCGACATTGGCGCTGAATAATAAGTCGATATCGTAGCAGCCTTGCGCATTATAGTTGGCGGTATCGCTCTTTTGGGTAAATACAAACTCGCAGCGAGCATTAGGCAGTGCCAGAGGTTGTAATTGAGCAATCAGCTGCGCGCAAATCGGCGGCGCAGCTTGCATACGTTGCTCATTTAATGAGGTAGCAAGCGCTAGATACTGCTGCCATGCTTGCTCAATTTGTACAGTTAACGCCTCGCTGCTTGGCTCGTTTTCTAACTGTTCTAATTGCTCTTGCCATTCTTTTGCTTCATTAATTAATTCGCTGGCTGGCAAATTATGTTTGCGTGATAAGCGATGACCCAAACTGATTAAACTATCTAATTCTTGCAAACGTTCAGGATCAGGGAGCTGCTGTTCGGCATAATCGGACAATAGCGCCGTCACCTCAGTAATCTGCTGCTGGGCAACATGCAGCTGCTCTGACGCTTGCCCAAAGGTACTGCTGACGCCCATTTGCTGATCACATAGCTTAATGGCTTGCCCCAATAAGGTCATGACGTCCGGCTCATCGGTATCATTATCAAGCAAATGCAAACCGTGGCTGGCCTCCATCATTAATGCTTCAATATTGGACAGCTCTTCATGCTCGGCTTCAATGTCTTGATAATCAACGCTCAGTAATGGCGCAATATCAGCGAGCCGACTTTGCAGCAGCTGGATTCTATCTTGGCGTTGTGCTTCACGATTAGCAAGATTATCCGCATGGCGCTTCAGCTGGTGGTAATCTTGATAAGCGCTTGCCGTTTGCGCTGCAAGCGCCGTCAATTGCGCCATCGCATCAAGCCACTGCACCACAAATTGTGGTTTTAATAAAGCTTGCTGCGCATGTTGGCTATGAATATTAATGAGTAACGTGCCAAGGCTTTTTAGTTCCGCCATACTAACTGGTGTACCATTCAACCATGCTTTTGAGCGTCCATTATTGCTCAGCTGCCGGCGAATAAGTAATTCCGTCTCTTCTAATACCCGCTCATGGGTTAAAAACCACTCTGCCACCACCTTATTATCAGTGACATCAAAATGGGCATAAATATCAGCATTGTCCGCGCCATGGCGTACCATCGCACTGTCCGCGCGCGCCCCAGCACACAATGACAAGGCATCTAGCAACAAGGATTTCCCTGCGCCCGTCTCCCCGGTAATAACATTAAAACCATCTGCCACATTGAGCTCGTGCTCAGCAATTAGCGCAAACTGACGTAGGGTAAGTGATAACAGCATCAAAGCCTCTCATGGCAAAAATTAACCGCAAATATCTTGAAAGCAAGTGGCTTAAAAGTATCTCTAAGATAAAGCCAATTCAGTGGAAGTTACAGGTCAATATAGGATGTTTTAAATATATAGGTATAAAAGTAATACTGACAATTTGTGCTCATAAATCTAAGTGAGCCTTATTCAGCGCTTTATTATTAATGTGCCTCATTATATAGAAAATAAGACGCACTAAGAGTGATAATACAAGCTGTCAGTAAGCTTAGATAAAAATTGCGCTTTGGCTGTGCTTATGGGCAAAGGTAATAGCATTTAGTGGTTCATTTTAAACTATTTTTTTGTCGATGCTACCTTCATTACATTTAACCTTAAGGATAACTATTTATCTCTTTATATCTGTCCATTTATAAGGCGTTAATATATGAAATGTAGTAATATTTTTAGCACTTATTACTGCTTCTAGATGCGCTGTAACAAACTTTATAGATATAATGTGGTAGCATAATCTTACCGAATCATAACTTATACTCCCATCTTTCATGATAGACGGTGTCAATTCCAACAATAAGTGTCATAATAAGGTCTTATTTTTTTGCCTACAGCATATTATTACCTAAATTAGATG
>NZ_JBEOOX010000014.1:0-70726 GCF_040309565.1 Psychrobacter sp. 16-MNA-CIBAN-0192 | reverse complement strand
TTAACAGAGAATCTAAGGCTGAAGATAGATTTTTGACATCTATTCTTGGAATTTGACATTAATTGTTGGAATTGACATGTTCCTATCATAGCTCCTAAAATCGTTGCCAATGACATGATGAGCAATTTTTTGGGGGCTATAGCTCTAAATGTATCGATAGGCATATCAATAATACGGGCGTAGCCAATCTGACCTGCTTTTACAATTTTTAATTGCTGATAATTCTTAATCATCGTCAGATAAATTTCTCTATTGATACCTACATCTTCTGAAAGCGTGAGGAATTCTCGTTGTACTTCGGGTAAACCTGCGATCGTATCGTCGATCTCTTTTTTCCTTGCATTAAGCACCTTTAGTTGATCGTTAATTTGAATAACTAAGGGGTGCTCATTAGTATAGTAAGTAGTTAAATCTACTTGCTTTAGTTTAAGCTCATTAAGCTGAGTATCAATTTGTGAGTTTTCAGCCAGTAAAATCTCAGCTTCCTTACTTACATCAATAGTGCCATATTTTTTACGGAAATCATTGAAAACTGCTTCAGAAGACTCTAACTTTGCTTTAAGTTCAGGTATTTGTGTTTCCATAAAATCAATGGTTTTAGTCGTTTCCTCTGAACCACGAGATTGATTTTGACCCACATATGATTTGACGATTTGTTCTAAGATACGGCTAATTTGCTGCTGATTAGTACCAATTAATGAAAGTTCAATAATACCAGTCTGTTTGCCACGCTCTACTACTGATAAAGCGCCGTTTAAGGCATCCATTGATATATGCAGTGACTGTTTAGTCAAGCTAATAGGATGATTGGCGCTGGGCAAATCGTTGACAGTAATCTGAATAACTCCATCTGTTCCATTAAAACGGTGCGCCTGATTTATTTCCCCTTTAAATTCATCAAACCCATTGGAAAGTATAAACCCATCTTTCATACCAGCACGGCTAATGGTAAAATTCTGATTCAGATAAGCTTTCGAAACATTAAATTGACTAATCTGTATCTTACCATCTTCAGTATTAAGGGTAACGTTTTCAGGTGTATTTACCTGCGTGTCTGTCTGATTACGTCTGATTCTATCAACAGCACTGACTGTTTCATCATTTAAACGAATTCTTAAGTGTAATAAGTCTACTACTGGCTGTAATACCATGCGTGACTTAATTAATTCTGCTTCCGTTTGAGCAGGACTCACATCTGAGGAAACCAACTCTGAAATATTAGCACCTAGTGCAGAAATACCTTGTGACTTTTCATCAATTTGTATTAAGGCGTCCGACTTAAAGGTTGGATTAAGATAGCGTGAATACAATACGCCAACCATCAACCCCAAAAACGCCAGAAATAAAATTGTTTTCCAACCACGTAGTATGTTGAAAAATAATGCTAATAGATCGATATCATCATCTGAAGCTTGCTGCTTAGATTGATAAGTGTTGGTAGTATCTGTGCTCATAAATAATCGCTACTCAAATTTTATTAAACCATTGCTCAAGGCTATCTACAATATCCTGTTTAGCAGTCTCAAATGCACGCTCATCATGACCATAAGGGTCAGCTACATCTTTATGAATCCAATGACCAATTCTAAAAGTTTTACCGCGACAATGGGGCCACTGCTCCTCTATCCATTTATTCTGACTAGTTGACATTGTTAATATAAGATCAGCAGTCCTTACCAACTCTTCTGTAATTTGTTTAGCAATATGTTCACCCATATCGATACCATCTACCGCCATTACTGCTAAGGCTTTTGCATCTGCTTGATGATCAACTACAGCGGACAACCCTGCCGAATCAATATTTTTTTCTGGATACTTAGCCATTAATAGCGCAGCTCCGATTGGGCTGCGACAGATATTGCCCACACATACCACTAAGATATTATTAAAACTCATAATTTATCTCTATTTATAAGCCAGAGAGAACACTAACTGCTGATGTTGATGGTAACAAAGAACTGATAATACGATTCCACCTTGTCAAACCTGTAGGATCCACATAAACAATATCATTAGGCTGCATTTCAAAACGATTGGCTAAAGCAAAACTAGTGATTGCTTGCATATCTACGTAATAGATATTGGTAGACTGGCTGCCTGCCTGATCTCTCACAACATAAATCTTCGCCGCATTTGCCGTATTTGAATCAAGACCTCTAGACTCGCCTAAGACTTGCGCCAAGCTAATACCCTGCTCAAGAATAGGTACAGGCTCTACTTTGCCAAACTCCCCCAAAACATATACTTTGTTACGACTTTGACTATTGACATGAATAGAGTCACCATCTTGAACATAAATCTGATTAGCAGATGAGCCCATTTGTCGTAAGGATTGTAAGCCTATATTATAAGTAACACCTTTACGACTTAAGACAATGTTGTTAGAGTCTCCCGTTGGTGTAGCCCCCCCTGCCATTGAGATGGCACCATATAACGAAATTGGCGCATCAGCAATCTTAAACTCACCAGGTTGCTTTACCTCGCCATCAATAAAAAACTTATTGCCACGATATTCAATGATTTTTACTTGTGGATCGGAATATTTAAGATAGCGCTGCAACTGATTACGTAGATTTGCTGTAAACTGCGGTACACTTATTCCGCTGGCTTTAATACGTCCAATCAGGGGGAATTGTACAAACCCTTGCTGATCTACAGGGTAGCCGGAAGCACCTGCCGTTGTGATATCAGGATAGCCAACCAATATTATACTTAGAATATCGCCTTGAGTAATACGATAATCCGTCCGACCTGATGCTTTAATAAGGTGAGATAAATCGCTATTTGGACGACTAACTTGTTTAGGTGGGAGCGTTGCCAGCGTTAATGGCTGTACATTAAATTGAATCCCATTATCTGCTACAAAAGCTCCACTAGGTGGTAATTCTCCAGCTTTAAGTCCGGAGCTAATAGTAGTGGCACAACCAGCAAGTAGACTCATAAGTATTAAATAAGCTGTACTTAACAGCATGGTTGACAATCGCATTGCAAGAAGCCTCGTAAATAATATAAGTATCGCAATCAAGATTATATGAATATAAACCTATATCATGACAGTATTAGTATAAATAATCGGCATCATAACATAAGTTCTTTAGAATTAGATAAATGTTACTGTATTTACGAATAAAAAGCTTTTTTAAGTGTTATATAAAATATTAAGTCGACTTTTATCAAGCTTATTTTATCCGATATTTGCGTCAATTATTATAAAAAACTTCATAAAATACTGAACTATTTAGGATTTTTAACTGTTCTCTTTATTTATATTATTATTTAAATAATCTCTGTTGCTAAGACTAGTCTCTATAGTTTTCATTCTCAGCTACCTAACAAAACTCTACTTTTTTGCAGTAGTATACTATTAGTCGCCTAACCCGACTAAATAGCGTAGAATACCCCACTCTATTAGTAGTATTCATACATTGAGAAATGTGCCTCTAACCGATTCAAGGATATCGTTATGAAAGACGAAAAACTGCAAAAAGCTCTCGCCCGTATGGGACTTGGTTCACGCCGTCAGATGGAAGAAGTCATCAAATCAGGACGTGTAACTGTCAATAATGCTCCTGCAACTATTGGTGACCGCGTCGAGCAAGGCGATGAGATTCGTGTCGATGGTCGTCAAATTAAATATACCTCTGAGAATGAAAAGCGTCGTCGCGTATTAGCATACTATAAGCCTGAAGGTGAAGTTTGTTCTGCTAATGATCCTGAAGGTCGCCCTACTGTATTTGAGCGCCTGCCTAAACTGACGCATGATCGCTGGGTAATGGTTGGACGTTTGGATATCAATTCGACAGGACTACTGTTATTCACTAATGATGGCGAGATGGCGCACCGCTTGATGCATCCATCAAGTGAAGTCACGCGTGAATACGCCGTGCGTGTATTGGGCGAAGTCACTCCAGCTATGGCACGGGCGATGACGACAGGCGTGATGTTAGAAGATGGCTTAGCTAAGTTTGATGACATTAAAGAAGGCGGCGGTGAAGGCGTTAATAAATGGCATCATGTTAAACTTAAGGAAGGGCGTAACCGCGAAGTGCGCCGTCTTTTTGAGTCACAAGGTCTTAAAGTTAGCCGCTTATTACGAACCAGCTATGGCGATATTGCGCTACCTAAAGAGTTGAGAACGGGTCGCTTTTTAGAGTTAGATAGAAAAGATATCAATACCCTAACCGATTTAGTGAGCTTACGTCCTCGCTACGGCACAGGATTACATGGCGCGGCACTGCGTAAACAAGAACGCATTAAAGAGAAGCCTTTAAAAGCGCGCCGTAGTGAAAATACGCGCAGCAGTACCGCGAAACCTAAGAGTAGCGCTAGCCCTGCCAGTCGTGGTTCACGCAATACCCGTGATCGTAACACTCAACGTTAAATATGTACTATAAGCTGGAAAATTAAACGTTCAATAATCACATAAAGTAAAAAAGCGGCTAACTTAAGTGGTTAGCCGCTTTTTTGTGACCTAGTTTTGTCTTATTACTGCTAGTCATGATTGTGCTCATTCATATAACGCTGCATAACTTGCAGTTCCTGTAGATGACGCCTCTCTATTTCCTCAAGAAATCTATCTGAACGTTGTTCGATATTATCTAGTCCTTGTTGTAAGAGCTGATTTGCGGTCACATGCTGAGTATTATCGGTATAAATAAGAGACACCTTAGTATTTTGACTGCAGGTACGAGGTTGCGCATGATAATGACTGGCAAGCATTTCTGGTAGTCTTGTCGCTAACCATTTTTGCAACACAAAATGCCCTTCTGTGTGCTCAGTTGCCATATTTTGATCGCAAAGCCCTTGTTGATAGCTGTGATAAGCTGTGACTTTATTATCAATACGCTGTAATTGGCGCAACTGTTCATCAGAGAGCACCGTTAAATGCTGTTGATTTAAAATTAACTGTTGCCAAGTCATATCAGTTACGGATAATGGCGCATTGGGATGCTGGTAAATGAGTGCACCGGGACTGATACCGACTACTTTATGTAACGCGTGCCAGCCTTTTTTACCCACATAGAAAGTCGTTATTATTGAGATGACACACATACTAAGCCAAACAATCATAATTTTTATCTCATAGTTTTTTTATCTCATAATTTATAGCTTAGTAGCAATTTGAGAGTTTTCTACGTTTGATGTGTCAAAACGCTGCTGTAAATAGCGATTGGTGACCAAAAGTTTTTGTCCATCTTGGTGATAAGAGGCATCGAGCAGGTCATCAAACTGAGTATTAATGGTTTCGAGCACTTCTAATAGGGCTTCTTTGCCTGTGACATCAGAGTTTTTAATTTTAGTGGTATCTACCCGCTCTCCTTCTAAATCATAGAGACGGCGATAATCAGCTACAGCTTGCGGAATATGCTTATCCATAAGATTTTGGATCATGATATAAGTTTCTGTAACCGCATCTTTGTCATCGATTTGACCATCATTGTTGGTATCACCATAAATGAGTCGCAGTTTTTCACCTTTTTGATTGATATCAGCAAGGGTATTTTTTACGGTTTCTGGTAAGCTCTTTTCAGGAATATAGCCCAGTTGCGGCATGGCTTTATATTCGAGCATTTTTGGCGCGGTTGCTTTTTTAATACCACGATACCCTAAATAGATGCCTGCAGCTGGCAATACGCCATATAAGACAAACATTACGAGCATGGCAGTTATTTGGGTCATTTGGTAATCCTTAGTATTGAGTCGTCTTTATAGTGAGCGTGAACTTGTCTTGATTAGTGTTGACTGATAAAAACCAGTTATTATGCGCTTATTAAACAAACAAATCGAAGTAAGTTAAACCCTTATATTGTTATGCATTGCAACGCTTGTGTTAAGTAATCCAAGTCAACCCTTTGTAACCCATACTCTTTCACTTATCAATTAGTTGAACTCTGATGCCTATCATTGATTATTTTTCTGGATTTATCCTTGGGTTATCGCTTATTTTTGCCATCGGCTCGCAAAATGCGTTTGTGTTAAAGCAGGGCATCAGGCGCGAACACGTCTTTTTAATTTGCTTATTTTGCGCCGTGAGTGATGCGCTATTAATATCGGCAGGTGTGGCTGGATTTGGCGCCGTCACTGCACGCTATCCGCACGTGGTTGATGTTGCAAAAATTGCCGGTAGTTTGTTTTTATTAGTTTACGGGCTGCTCAGCTTATATAGCAGTATCAAGGTATCACACGCGCTAAGCACAGACGGACAAGTGGTGACCAGCTTGTCCAAGGCACTACTATTATGCGTGGGCTTTACGTGGCTCAATCCGCACGTATATTTAGATACGTTGGTATTGGTTGGAATGGTCTCAACGGGGGCAAGTAGTAAATTATTATTTGCCAGCGGTGCAGTCAGCGCCTCATTTGTCTTCTTTTTTACTCTAGGCTATGGAGCGCGATTCTTAAAACCATTATTTGCAAACCCAAAAGCGTGGAATATTCTCGATGCGTTGGTTGGGATACTCATGCTGTATTTGGCATGGCATTTATATCAGAGTTAACACCAATGCCAGCAAATATAAATAGTTGTATACCGATGTTCTATACCGCTTTAAATTATGTATAGTGCTGACATTTGTATCTGTTGCGATTTTATTTCTTATTAAGATAACTTTTTAAGTTTTTTAGGTTTAACGAAGGTTAAGTTTAAAAAATGTTCCAGTGAATCATCAAGGACATCTAACCAAGGTTCAGGCAGCTCAGGCGATAGAGTACCTGTTAATGTCGAGCGATAAGCTTTTTCTCTAAAGGTCATAATATTTTCGATTTTATCTTTTTGCCATTCTTTTAAGATTTCGCCCTGCTTTTCTACAGCAAACTCTGGATAATTGGTCGCATTGGTCAAATCGCGGATAAATGACGCTTGAAAGTCAATAGCGTCATTGACTGTTATACATTTTGCATAAGTGGCTAGCCATTGTTGTTCATCTGCTTCGCGTGCAGCCATATCGGGCAATTCGATATTACCCATGATGACATCACGTGCATACCATGCTTGGGCGTCAAACATATTAAAGGTGAAATACTGATCTTGCATGCCTAAATAAATAAGATTTGGATTAGGCTGCCAAAAGATACCTTTATACAAGTTGGCTGGATATAAGCAGTTGTGTGTTTGTAAACGCAGCTCATCAGGCATAAATGGGAAGTGAAATAAATAACCCGTACACATAATAATGGCATCGAACTGTTGACTGGTACCATCGACAAAGTGTGCTATATCATCTTCAAAATGCGTCACTAAAGGCACTTCTTTAATGCCCTCAGGCCACTCATAACCAAGCGCTTGCGTGCGATAACTAATCGTTACGGATTTGGTTCCGTATTTATAACACTGCGTGCCAATATCTTCAGCAGAGTAACTACTACCAATGAGTAGAATATCTTCGCCTTTAAACTCTAACGCATCGCGAAAGTCATGCGCATGCAGAATACGACCCGGAAAAGATTCTAAACCGTCAAAATAAGGCATATTCGGTGTGGAAAAGTGTCCTGTCGCAACAACGACATTGTCAAATTCTTCAACTTCTTGTTCGCCTGTTTTATGATTCATAACTGTGACAGTAAATTTTTGCGTGTCATCATCAAATGATACCCAACGTACGGGACATTCGAAGCGTATATATTTTTGGATATCTTGTTTATCGATACGACCCATGATGTAGTCTTTTAAGACCTCACGAGGTGGATAAGAGGGAATCGCTTCACCAAAATGTTCATCAAACGAGTAATCAGCAAACTCTAAGCATTCCTTAGGGCCATTTGACCATAAATAGCGATACATACTACCGTGAACGGGTTCACCATTCCTATCTAAGCCTGTGCGCCAACTATAATTCCACATGCCGCCAATGGCATTCTGTTTTTCATAACAAATTATTTCTGGTAAGTTTTTTACTCCTGCCAATCGAGCCGCTTCAAAGGCACGCAACTGTGCTAAACCACTCGGACCTGCCCCTAAAATTGCAATTCTTTTCTTACTCAAAACCAACTCCTGTAATATTATTGTAACTCTATCATAACATATTTTTATGAATGACGTTTTTAGGGCATGTATTTGGTAATTTATGGAGACAGTTAGCGCTGTCTAAAAGTATGAAGATTTTGGCTAAATAACCTCTAGCGTTACTTTAATAAAAACCTGTACTAGGATGACAAAACTCTCTTTTCAGATGTGATTCCGAATAATTTTTCAGTAAATTTTAGACAAAAAAATAGACTATATTTAGCATACAGTCTATTAATAAGTAGGGAATATACAGTAAGGATGTTGAAAAAAGAATGTTGAAAATTAATATAAGGTAATCAAGATATAAGCAGACACCAATCGCAGGAAAACTACAACAACTATAGCAAATCTGGAAATAGTGTGCGTAGACCACTAACGATAATCTCTATCGCTACTGCTGCTAGCAGCATGCCCATAATACGGCTCATGATATTCAGACCCGTATCTCCCAGCACACGGCTGATACGCCCCGCTGCCATCAAGGCTAAATAACAAAATATACTGATTAACAAGCCAGCAATAAGTACCGCAGACACGCGTAACAGACCAGATATTTGCGAAGAATAAATAATTACTGTCGAGATGCCGCCCGGACCAATCATCATTGGAATGGCAAGCGGCACGACAGCAAATGCCATACTCGGCGACTGGTCGTGAATATTGCTCACATCAAAGTTTTCTTGATCCGGTTTGACCGGATTGCCTTCACCATTCATCATGTTAATGGCAATCATAAATACTAAAATACCACCCGCCATCTGAAACGACCCAATCGAGATGCCCAGTATTTTGAGTAGCGCCTCACCTGCTAAGGTAAAAAAGCTGATGGTAATAAAAATGGTTAAACAAGCGATACGCGCCACTTTACGTCGATTGGTCATCGAGTAGCCGCGGGTCAAATCTAGAAACAAAGTCAGGGCACTAAACGGATTAATCAACACCATAAAGGCGAGAATAATTTTGATAATCTCAGTATCCATTTGACGCTCACTTATCTATCGGCAAAAAGATAAGGTCATCGTGCGTGTGCAGCGATGACCTCATTGTCGGGTAACAGTGGCATTGTAACATAGGCGGATAAGCGAATTAAATCATTAACTTTAGATGATTTCTGCACACTTTTTTAATCGTTAATGTACTAATTAATAACTATTATTTAACAGTTATTAAGAGTTTTTGATAAAAGCAATATAAAAGTTATGCACTAAAATCAAGTCCAATATCAAGCGCAGTTGTGCTATGGGTCAGATAACCCATCGCAATAAAATCTACGCCCGTCTCTGCTACGGCTTGGACACTGGCTGGAGTGATACCGCCTGATGCTTCGGTCTTCGCTCGTCCTTGACACATGATGACGGCTTGGCGCAATAATTTGGGCGGCATATTGTCTAATAAGACCAAATTTACCCCAGTGTCTAGTGCCACCTCCAATTGTGCCAAAGTATCCACTTCAACTTCAATCGGTATCAGATGACCAGCAAACTGTTGTGCCTGCTGAATGGCAGTGCTGATATCACCAGCAATAGCAATATGATTGTCTTTAATTAAAATGGCATCATCCAAACCCAAACGATGATTGCGCCCGCCGCCGCAGCGTACCGCATACTTTTGAACAATACGTAGCCCGGGAATGGTTTTACGGGTACAGGTAATTTGGGCCGGATAATCTGCCACACTATCTACGATTTGCCGTGTTGCCGTGGCAATACCGCTTAGATGAGTCATAAAATTTAGTGCTGTACGTTCGGCAGTTAATAGATTACGCGCATTGCCACGTACGGTTGCTAATACCGTATTCGCAGTAACATATTGTCCATCAGCAACTTGCGCCTTAAATTCAATCTGGCTATCAACTAAAGCAAAGGCTAAACGCGCCAAATCCATACCGCAAATCACGCCTGCCTGCCGCGCTTTAATCTCTAATTGTGCTTGCATCTCTACTGGAATGGTTGCTTGCGAGGTCACATCACCACGCCGACCTAAGTCTTCAATCAGTGCCGCTTCAACCAACGGTTTGAGTATCACTTCTGCTAGCGCGGGTTCTACTTTATCTGTCATATACGACCCTTTTTTGGCTCTTTATTAATATTAATTAACTCTATTTACACTCAAATTGAGCATAAATATAGCGTAAAGTTGGAAGGCCCGCAAGGCTGGTATTTATGTATAAATTATATTTTTAACATTTATGCTAAAAAATGAGAGTTTTAACGCATAAATTTACGCTTTTGCATTTATAAACAGCATTGTTAATAGCGTTATTTACGTTTTGGCAATTTGCTATCCATCAATAAGCTTTGTAATTCAATATCATGTTGAAAACGATATAGCTTTGCTGGGCGACCACGCTGAGCGGTACTACTTGCACCAGTTGGTATTACCAAATTTTGCGAATCAAGCAGACGCCGAAAGTTTTGTTTATGTAGCGGTACGCCGGATAATGCTTCAACACTTTGTTGCAGCTGCGATAAAGTAAACACATCCGGCATTAAGCCAAAAATTAGCGGTTGGTAAGCAATTTTTGCACGCAGTCGTGAGATGGCTGTGGCAATCACACGGCGATGATCGTAATACATGGGTATGCCAATTTTTTGTGATCCGTCAAGGGGTAATTTGTCGAGCAACTTATCCGCTAGATAGCTTGGCGGATATGTCGGCGCTTCAGGAATTAAGCCTGCTTCATAGAGCATCTCATAACGTAAAAGCACATGTTCAGCCACCCACTCTGTAGCTTCATTTTTATCATGATTAATATATACATTACTCGGCTCAGCACTATTAGAAACATTTGATTGATGGTCGTCTATATCTACACTTATTCCCCAACACAAACCAATACGCTGGCGACGGCGCTGCTGAGCCACACTATCAACCGCTGTTTCTGCCCATGTCAATAAAGCCGATATGAGAAAGCCGGTGATAATATCTGGCGCGCCATTGATATGATTTTCCCATGGAAAATACTCATACCAATCGCGCCATATCGCTTGGCTTTGTAATTGCACCGTTTGCGTCTCTTGTACCAAGCCCAGATAGCTGACGTACACCAGCGCATGACCATTCTCATTACGGCGATTGGTATCAACGAAAGTGTATAACTGCTCTAGATAGCCCAGCGGCTGCTGTGTTTGCTCTTCAACCCATTGCCGTACGCCCGCCTGTAGTGAGCGATGCAATGGCATCAATGGTCCATTGGGCAACAGCTTGCCTTGATCAACAGTTAAAACACGTGCGGTATGGTCGGTAATGGCTATCAGCACCGCGACCACTTCGGTCGTACCACTGCCCTGCTGATGCGCATGCGAATAAGACAACGTCATGATATTTTTTAATTACCCTTTAACTTGTATAAATAGTAAGTGCTTTGATAAATGAGCGCTCTTGTCACTACATTTTTTAATAAGGGTCAGTATAACGTGAATTGGATTTTACAAACGCGCTTATCCCTATATTTACGCATTACGATAAGCGTAAAAACTATCCTTAAATAAAATAAATAAGCAATCAAATAAAAAACACTTGTATTTATGCTCAAAACGAGCATAATTGCAAAACATGGAAGTTAGTATCATTAATTTATCTTTTCTCTTTTTTATTCGCCCAATGTTTGTTGCTCTCGCCCCAATCGCACCAGAGGCTTATCTGTATGAAAAACTATCCTTATGACGCGCCAGTTCTAACCACTGACAATCGTATCATCTCACAGTCCGTTATCGAATACGCTAAAGCTAAAATACCAGCCGATTTGCCGCGCTCCAAGCGCTTAGAAGTTGAAGCTAATATTAAGCAGCTATTGGCAGAACATAACGCGGTATTGGTTGCCCATTATTATGTTGATCCATTTATTCAAGATTTAGCCTTGGCAACGGGTGGCTGTGTGGGCGATTCGCTAGAGATGGCGCGCTTTGGACAAGAGCACAGTGCCCAGACCTTGGTCGTCGCTGGCGTACGCTTTATGGGTGAATCGGCAAAGATACTCAGTATGGAAAAAACGATACTGATGCCAGATTTAGAAGCCGAATGTTCGCTGGATTTGGGTTGTCCTGCTGATGCTTTTTCAGCATTTTGTGATGCCCATCCTGAGCGTACCGTTGTTGTTTATGCCAATACCAGCGCCGCAGTCAAAGCACGTGCGGATTGGATTGTCACCTCATCCGTGGGGATAGATATTGTTCGTCATTTACATGAGCAAGGCGAAACCATTATTTGGGGACCTGATCGTCATTTGGGGCATTATATTGCGCGTGAGACAGGCGCAGATATGCTGTTATGGCAAGGCTCGTGTATCGTGCACAATGAGTTTAAAGCAACCGAGCTATTGCAATTAAAAGAAGAGTATCCGACGGCAAAAGTCTTGGTACATCCTGAATCGCCTGATAGTGTCGTGGCGCACGCTGACGTGGTCGGCTCAACGAGTAAATTGCTTGAGTCAACATATGAGATGGACGCGGATACCTTTATCGTAGCAACTGACTTAGGCATCTTACATGAGATGCAAAAACGCTCACCGCATAAGCGATTTTTAGCCGCGCCTACCGCTGGTGAAAGCGCCAGTTGTAAAAGCTGCGCCTTTTGTCCATGGATGGCGATGAATGGCTTACAAGGCATTGAGCAATGTTTAATTAACAATAGTGGCGAAGTATTGCTGACCCCTGAGGTCGCAGAGGCTGCTAGAAAACCATTACAGCGCATGCTTGATTTTGCCAAAGATAAACAGCAACGGGTAGCGGCAAGCGGTGATTTAATCGCCGACCGTGCTTTATTTGCCAATGTTGGTGCAGCTTAAATAAGCAGTCTAGGAAAGGCGCTAAAGGAATAAAGTAAAGGAATAAAGTAAAGCTATTAACGCTAGTCCAATAAACACTACATGGTGCATATTGGCGTTCTGAATTTTGCATCGCCATGCCAGATTTCGGGCGTCATTATGTTACAATCGCCGGCTTAGTATCATCTTAGTACCACTGTTACGAGCCAGCTACCATGCAAAGCCTACTTACCCTAGTTCTTGTGTTAATGCCGTTATTTATTGGCTTTGTCATTCCCTCTCATCCACGCCTTAGCAAATTTGCCGATAAAGGCTTATCTTATCTGGTTTTTGTCATTTTGACTTTGATTGGTATTGAGCTGTCACAAGTGGATGGGCTTGGCAATCAGTTGGGCGAAATTGTGCTATATGTGACCGTGTTATCAGCACTCACCATTGGCACCGGACTACTGGCGTTAATGCTGTTCGACCGACTGCGCCCATGGCATGCCAAGAAAAATGCCGTTAAGGGTCAACATCATCCGGTCAGTATGCGTGGCAGCTTGATTCAGATTAGCTGCGTTGTTGTTGGTTTCATCATTGGGCACTTTTTGCCGACTGCTTATTTGCCGCCTGATTCGACTATGACTGTCATGCTCATGCTGCTTATATTACTCGTAGGTATCGGGCTAAAAGGCTCAGGCATTACGTTAAAAGAGGTTATGCTTAATAAACGCGGCGTTGAGATGAGCATCGTCTTTACGGTTGCGGTATTGGTAGGCGGCTTAATGTTTGCGATGCTGTTTACCGATGTGTCATGGACTAAAGGGCTGGCACTTGCGTCAGGTTTTGGTTGGTATTCGCTTTCAGCGATTGTAATGACGGATGCCTATGGCGCGATTTGGGGCAGTGTGGCGCTATTTAATGACTTAATCCGTGAGTTTTTTGCGCTGATATTTATCCCTCTTGTCATGCGTCAATATCCAACCTCAGCAGTGGGGCTTGGCGGGGCAACCAGTCTCGATTTTACCTTGCCTATTATTCAACAATCCGGTGGGCTGATTGTCGTACCTCTTGCTATTAGCTTTGGTTTTATTATTAATATTGTGTCGCCAGTACTAATGGTTGTGTTTTCGGCATTGGGGTGAGGATAATCTGTAGTATTTGATAACTAATACTTAATTTATTATTTAAATAGTTCACAGTGCTTCGCATACTCACCATATTTTCTTGTATAAGATACATACTTAAGATTGCTTAAGTCATGTACATCACTGCTTGCCATTAACGTTGCGCGGCTTTGCTTTGACTCAATATTCTTCAAATTAAGCTTTTTAAAACTTGGGTCTATAAATGCTGTATCTGTAACTAGAATCTTATTTGAACAATCATAAGTACGGATACGCTCAGATGCAATATTATGCTTTAGCACTAACGTATTTTTGATAAAAAGTGCCCGATTGCGCGCTAAAGAATCAAAACCAAAAGGTACTAAAGAACCACTATAGATTTCATTTGTCGCTGCATGACCAAAAACAAAGACACTGGCTTCTGAATACTCATTAATCTTTTCTGCCATTTTTGCAAACTCTGCATCATAGATAGTAGGTAACTGGCTGCTCATTGGCGGGAAAAATCCACTGAACTCCATTTCAAGTGCATCTCCTCCCTCAATTACTATTTTGCAACCTTTAGCATCGACCACTATATTGGGTGGCGTTTCAGGGCACTCGTCTATCTCATCAAGCACACCGTCGCCATCTAAATCGCTATCTGCTTTTAACGTGATAATATTTTCGTATTGGGGTGCAGTTTGGCACGCCGATAACGCTAAAGCACTGCAAACAACGCTACTGGCTAGATATAAATTTAATTTCATATCGAATGGAAGTCCTTATTCATTTGGATTTGATGAATAACCTTGAATTCACTGGATAATAAAGCTGTTTTTTATTCCTGAGGTTCAGACGCAATCGCATAAACGCGCCGGTTTAACATGTTCCCTTCTTCACTATCAGATGACGTAATCGGTCTTCTTGCGCCATACTCAGTTGCCGTGATGCGCTCAGGGGCGATGTTGTATTTCAATATTAAATAATTTTTTACCTTATTCGCTCTGTCTTGCGCTAAAGCGTTAACATTGTCTATAGAGGCGCTATCGACTTCAGTTCTTGAATTATGACCTTCAATCAGTATGGTAGCGGTTTTATACTCTTGCATTTTTACGCCGACGTTATCCAGATCAGCTTGATACTTCGGCAGCAGCTCGCTGCTGTCTTTATCAAAAAAGGCGCGATACTCCATTTTTAGACCTACCCCAGGCATCGTAAAAGGACAGCCTCTGTCATCTACAACTACGTTATATGGCGTAGCTGGGCACTGGTCTAACTCATTAGATACGCCATCACCGTCGCTATCCATAGCAATAAGTAAGGTTGACGTAGCCACAATATTCTCATTTATTATCAACGGATTTTGGACAGTAGTCTGACACGCCGATAACGCTAAAGCGCTGCAAATAATAGGAATTGCTAAACATAGTGTTGATTTCATGACAGACTCCTTATTTAATTAAACCCCACTCGCCTTTTTAGTAAACAGGCGCATTAATGGTTTAATCTTACTCACCCGATACATACCTTCATTACGGATTTGTTGGATAGGACGCAGTTGTGCTAGCTCGCCAGCGAACAACCAGTTCAACGCTGAAAAGCTATGCATCATCAGACTATTATGCGGACGACGTAGACGCTCATACAGTCGTAAGGTTTGATTGGCACCCCAAAGCGTAGCGCCACTACGAGCAAAGTCATACAATAGCTGATCGCTTAATACTTGCACATCGAGCAACCCCAAATTCAGCCCTTGCCCAGCTAATGGATGCACGCCATGAGCCGCGTCACCAATCAATACCAGATTATCCGCGATATAGCTGTTTGCTTGCTGTGCGGTTAATTGAAAGCTGGCAATCGATTCAATCTGGCTGATAGCACCCAACTCATAACTGCTGGCAGCTGCCAATTTATCAGCGATAAATCGTGGTGATTCGGTTAAATAATTCAAAGCTTGATTGCGCGGCAACGTCCAAACGATAGATTGCCAGTGCTGCGGATTGAATTTATCCTCATCGGTAATATCGGCAAGCGGTAATAATGCCAGCGTGCCAGTTGGCAACATGGCTTGGCGGGCAGTCGCTCGATGTGGTTTGGCGGTTTGAATAGCACAGCAAATGGCAGTTTGCTTATAATCTAAGGTATCAAGTCCAATGCCTGCTTGCTGACGAACAAATGAGCCACGCCCATCCGCGCCCACCAACAATTTTGCGTCTATAACCGTGCTGTCATCCAAAGTGACACGGTAGCCAAACTGACTGCCTTGCCAATCCATTTGTATTACTTTTTGCCCAGCAATAACAGTTAGATATTCACTGACAGAAGCGTCTTGCAAACCTTGCCATAATGCGTATTCAATAACAGCAGGCTCTACCATACTGCCGAGTAATTCAGACATGCGGTTATCTTTGCCATCATTCTCACCAAATAATAGCTCGCCTATACCATCGCGCTGCCATACTTGCATTTGGGTATAGTCAGCTTTGCGCCCTGATGCGGCAATTTTTTGCCATGCGCCGATATTTTCGAGGAGCTTTAGGCTGGCTAGACTTAGGGCATATACTCGTGCATCACGTTGCTGCAATTTATCTGCCCAATCCTTTTCGCTGCGTTTGGGATGGGCATCAATTAAGGTTACGGGCAGCTTGGCTTGTGCCAGTTTTAGCGCCAAACTTGCGCCAACAATACCGCCACCAATAATTAGCGTATGGTTATTTTGCATGAGTTATCCTTTGTTAATCAAATATTTTAGGGCACACAGTAAACAGTTATTAAATCTACTCATTCTAAATTTTTAGTTGTTTTTAAAACCTTAATGATTAGATAAGCCCTAAGATTTTAAGCCCATCGCATAATTAGCAACCAGCGGTTTAATATTGGGTAATTTATCAAAAGCCAATAATGCAACATTACGTGCCAGCTTAATGGCTGGATTGGGATGGGTAAAACCATGCACGACGGCATCACAAAAACGAATCACGCGTTTTTGATCGGATTGCCGTGATTTCTCATAGCGCTTTAATAGGGTTGGGTTACCAATATCAGCACCTTTTAGCACTTGCGTACTTATCATTTGTGCAAGGACATGGGCATCACGCATACATAGGTTAAAGCCTTGACCGGCAACCGGATGCAAAGTGTGCGCTGCATTGCCCATAATGACGCAGCGTCCTTGCACTTGCTTGTCTGCCAATACACGCGTTAATGGATACGCGCCACGACGACCCGCTTTAATAAACGTGCCTGCGCGTTGCCCGAATGCCTGCTGTAAAGTTTGTAAAAACAGCGTATCATTTTCTAAATACTGCGTTTCTTCGCCTGTCGGACACACCCAAACCACGGAGCGTCTATAACCTTGTTGATACTCATCATTGCCATTACCTTCTGGATCGGTCAATGGTAATACCGCTAAAGGTCCCGCGGGGCTAAAACGCTCAATCGCACTATGCTCATGTGGTTTATCGGTTTGCACCACACCGACAATCGCCGTTTGCTGATAATCATAAGTTGTTGTACCGATATCAAGCAGCTGACGCACGGTAGAATCGCGACCATCACAAGCAACCAAGAGACTTGCCTGCAATTCTTGCTCATGCTCTTCTTCATTATAATAATTAAAGCGCAGTTTGACCCCAGTCACTTGTTGTTCAACTGCAGTAACATTGGCATGATCGATAATCGTAATCAGCGTCTCATTTTGCGCGGCTAATAATAGTTTGCGTCCCAGCCATGCATTTTCCATCACTTGCCCAAAGGACTCGACTTGCTCATCTGCTTTATTCAACTGCGCACGCCCAAAACTACCCTGCTCGCTAATTTGTACGGCATCAATGCGGCAAGCATGGCTTTGCAATTCTGACCACAAACCAATCTCTTGATAAATCTGCACTGTGCGCCGTGATAACGCGGTATTACGACTGTCTAAATAATGACTGCGTGTCTCATCATCATGGGGGCTAAGCGTCGGATAGCTGTTTTTTTCCAGTATAGTGCTGGCAATGCCATGATGTGCCAACAGTAGCGCAAAGGACAAACCCACATGACCACCACCAACAATAAGTACATGTTGCTCCGTGAGCGCTGCTGCATGAGTAGATATTGATTGATTAGAAGACTGCTGATCACTTGCTGCATTTGATGCGATATTTATCATCTTATGTTTCCTATGATGCGTGGCTTAATGCGTTTTTATGACGCCATTTATAACCGCCTACAACGGTTTATTCGCTTATATTTTTATGCGTATGGATTTGATATTGAGGAAATGACTGCTTAAATTGCCAATAATGACTCAACAGATTACCACAAATTATTGTCCACTCCCTATACTGACGGGTATAACCAGCAACGATTAGAAATCAAGGTCAGGTCAGGTTGCCAAGTGGTTGCAATCGACATACAAAAACCGCCCTATCCAGCGCAGCAATGGCTTGAAATTTAAAATCTATCAACCATAATAAAGTAAGTGCTTATCTCTTTGTCATTATTCATTCCAACCTACTATGAATGTCGTTAAAGCTTTTGTTTCTATGTAAAAAACACATTTATACACCTTTGGACACATTAGCTTTTAAACTTAATAACCTTTTAAATTTAATAACTTTTTGAACTTAATATTTTTAAACTTAATAATAGCGCACCAAACACCCTCTCTATTCAGCCCACTAAGCGTGTCATTTATCAAACAATACTTACTATCAATGACATGGGGCCTTTAATAAAAGGATAATCGCTTGACTGACACAATGAGCCGCCACGTAAAAATCGAATTTTTGACTCCAGCCCAGCTAAAAACAGTGCTTGGGGAATACAACAACAACTTAAAATATCTACAAGAGCGTCTCGACATTAAAATTAACCAGCGCCAAGGGGACTTTACCTTAAGTGGTGATATCAGTGGCGTTGAGCGCGGTGAACTGATTTTATATAAACTGGTCGATGAAGCGCAAAATTCAAAAAACATCAGTCCAGAAGAGCTGCACCTGATTATTCAATCAAGCCTTGCACGTGATCAGGATATCGATGACGATTTGCCAACTACTGACATAAGCAATGAAGATGATTTAGATGCGCCCAATGACTTTACCCCTGTCAGTCTCCGTACCCGTAAAGGAAAAATCATCCCACGCGGTGGCAATCAGCAACGTTATGTCAAAGATATTTTGTCCTCTGACGTGTCCTTTGGTATTGGTCCTGCTGGTACAGGTAAAACCTATCTCGCGGTTGCCTGCGCGGTTGATATGATTGAGCGCAACGAAATTGAGCGTATTTTGCTGGTACGTCCAGCGGTTGAAGCAGGCGAAAAACTGGGCTTTTTACCCGGTGATTTGACCCAAAAAATCGACCCTTATTTGCGCCCATTATATGATGCGCTATATGAGATGATAGGCTTTGATAAAGTCGGCAAAATGATTGAGCGCCAAGAAATTGAGATTGCACCACTCGCTTATATGCGTGGGCGTACGCTAAATAACTCATTTGTGATTTTGGATGAGGCGCAAAATACCACTCCTGAACAAATGAAAATGTTCTTAACCCGCCTAGGCTTTGGCTCACGCGCTGTGATTACAGGGGATATTACGCAGGTCGACTTGCCACGCGGCACCAAGTCAGGATTGGCGCAAGCAATGGAGATTTTGAGTGATATTGAAGAAATTCGTATTACTAAATTTGACTCAAAAGATGTGGTACGCCATCAATTGGTACAAAAAATTGTTGAAGCCTATGATGTCTTTGATGAAAAAGAAGAAGTACTTAAAGAGAGGCGCAAACAAGAGCGACTGGCTGAGCAAGAGCATAAACAGGCAATAGCGAATGCCGCTGCTAAGTTATAGCGCATACTGTTAAAATTTTTATCTTAAACTTCTAAATGCAAAAAAACCGGATATAATGTCCGGTTTTTTTGCATTTATTTTAATAAATAAACGACATTAGCAACGAGTATAATAATGAACCACTCTAATAATGAAGATTATCATATGAATAATACCGATACGGATAATTCAGACAGTATTAATTCAAGCATTAATAACTCAAATACTAGCAACTCAGACTCATGTGAGATTTCAATTAGTGCTACCGATAGTATCGATGCCGAGCTGATTAACAGTTTTTATGCAGAAGAAAAGCTCTATTCTGTATTGGTCGCAACGTTAGGCTATGTGACTGAGCGCATGAATAAGGGTCTTGTCCTGCCCTACTTTGCGGATATTGATACAGCAGTATGGGCGAAAAAAGTAAAAGGCTTAGATATTTATATCACTGATACTGTGGAAGGGCGAGAGCTCAATCTAGAGGCGCGTGGCAAAGATTATGCGACCAATATTTTATCGTATCCAAGCGAGATGCCAGCAAGTATTATTGAGTTGATGCCGACATTACCACTGGGTGAGCTCATTATTTGTCATGAAGTCGTTATACGTGAAGCCGCTGAGCAAGACAAAGCCATTGAGCAGCATATTAGCCATTTATTAGTACATGGTATTCTGCATTTACTGGGCTTTGATCATGAGCTTGGGCAAGTTGAGCAGGATGAAATGGAAAGTTTTGAGATTGATATTTTAGCGCAATTAAACTTGCCTAATCCTTACCTTTAATCCCGCTCACTTTTCTAACTCTAGTTTTTTAATTATGTTTATCACTTTTCTTTATGCAAAATATTCAGCGGCGGCTTGGGCGTTTGCTCTTTATTCACCAGTTGCTCTAACCCTTTAACATGAACACTGCGCTGCGGAAAGGGCATATCAATTTTATTATCGTCCAATGCATATTTAAACTGCTCAAGCAAATCACACTGCATACTCCACCAGTCATCATTGGTGGTCCAAACATTGAGGGTCAAATCAACGGAGTTATCGCCCAAATTGGTTACCCGAACAATGGGCGCAGGCTCACTAAGTGACATGGCATTGCTATTCGCCAATTCCAATAGGATATTTTTTGCGGTTTTTATATCGGCATCATAGCCAATACCAATGGTAATATCGACGCGGCGATTGGGCAGCGTCGTATAGTTGATAACCGCTGAGGTAGTAATACTGCTGTTCGGAATAATGATATCGTGATTATTCACCGTCGTCATATGGGTATTAACTAAGGTAATCTCTTTAATCGTGCCCGTAAATTCCTTAATCTGCACATAGTCACCCCGTACAAAGGGGCGAAAAGTTACAATCATAATACCCGCTGCAAAATTTGACAGCTGATCCTTTAATGACAGTCCTATTGCAACGGCAGCACCGCCCAAAATCGCAACCACTGATGTCGTATGTACGCCAACCTTATTCAGTGCGGCAAGAACAATGATGACCAATAATATGCCGTATAATAATCGACTTAAAAAGTTTGCGGCTGTATGTTCTATACGGCTACGCACCATCAATCGATTGGCAAAATTGACCACTCTGTGAGCCAGCCAGCGCCCAAATACGAAAATAAGCAACGCAATAATGACTTTAAATAATAAGCTCAAGCCATTTTCGGTGAGTGTTGCCAAATCAAGGGTAAATCCTAAAAATTCCATAATAACTCGTTGTACTGTCTTTTTTATAAATGGGTTGTCAATACGTTATGTTTTATAAGTCTACTTTGTTCTATAAATTTATTATTATCCGCCGAAACTTATTGGCGTATCAGCGCGTTGTTTAGGTTATTTGCTACAATACGCGCCCATCAGTTTTGCGCTCTTAGCTTTTACTATATACTCTTTTTATTGCCCATCTTACACTGCCGCTTATAAATACAATCACCAACTTACGGTTGATATCAGCGCACCTTTTTCTATAATAAATACTTATAAGGATAATAATTTTGAGTAACTTTGAGAGTTTTGATAAATCTGGTAGCTCTAATAGCGCTAACAATTTTGACAGCTTCGATAATTTTACGGATACGTTAGATCAGCGCTTTAATGAATCCTTTAGCGACGGCTGGAACAGCTTAACTCAAGCGATAAAAAATCTATATAACAAAACCACCGATAAACTTGATGATGAAATCCGGATACCTGTTGCACAAAAATACGTCAATGATGCGCTACAAAAATTTGTCACTGATAATGTTAACGCCATTTTAGAGCTACGTGTTGAGCTGCATGAGCAATGGTTTCGGCTGTATTGTACGATTAACGTCGCTGGCATCTACGTCGAAGTTGCCAGTAACTTTAAACTGGTGCATGCTCAGCTTGATCGCAATGTTCAGCGCTTCGTCTTTGGGCAATTAACCTACACCGATGTGCTCAATTTACGCTGTGACTCCTTTGCCAAAAGACAAGGTATCAAGCTGGCGATTTGGTTCTATCATAGCGTGCTTAAAAAAGACCCGTTGGGCGTTATTCTCACTTATATCAATATTGCCCGTGCCAAAGAAGATATTATTTATCTAGACATTCATCGCTGGCTAAAAAAGAACCAAAAAATCATGAGTACGCTGCATAAAGTGCAAATCAATTATGGTGAGGTTGAAGAAGAACAGCTTATTCTAAAAACCCAGATTAACTATCGCGATTTATTGGGCACAAGTGGCGGTGAAAACATCATTGATGATGACGACAGCAACGAGCCAGAACTGATGAAAGGTCCTATCAATCCTCTCGGTGATGCTACCGAACCCAGTCAGGAATAAGCAATAAAGACTAAAGACAATCAATCCAAATCAAAAAGGCTTGAGTCTCATCTCTTGATAAATATATAGCCGCCATTCTACTTTTGATTCGATAAGTTGCGGCTATAAAACCTATTTACCAATAGTTTTCTACGGCAATATTACCCTCGCCGCGACGATTCATTACTAAGCCAAGGGTTTTTAATGCCTCTTTGGTATCATCTACCATTTCTGGATTACCACATACCATCACATGGGTACTATCTATCTCCAGCGCAATACCAGCTTGTTGTTGCAGCGACCCTTCTAGTAGCAACTTAGGCAAACGCGCGCCTAACGCACCATCTACCGATTCCCTTGTGACAATGGGCACAAAAATCAAACGTGCCGGGTTGTCTACTAATGAGCCAAAATCGTCTTGTAACTGGTTAATCTTATCTACATAGGCCAGCTCATCAGCCGTGCGCGCACTGTACGCCAATACGATATGCTCATAATCTTGCCACGTTTGCAAATCTTGTAACATCGATAAAAAGGGTGCTAATCCGGTGCCCGTTGCTAGTAACCATAAATCTTTAGGTAACGGCTGCTGATAGCGAGCAAGCGTCAAAAATCCAAATGGCATTGTATTAAGCAATAGCCCATCACCTACTTGCAGATGCTGCAATTGCGATGTAAAAGCACCATCTGCAATGACAATAGAAAAGAACTCTAGCACCTCGTCAAATGGGGATGAAACAATAGAATAAGCCCGAAAGATATCTTCATCAGGTACTTGCACTAGAACTTGTTCATCTTGGCTCAAATGATATTTCAGCCGACTGGGATTGACACCCAAGCGTACAAACTGCCCTGCTGTAAATTTAAAACTTGTTGGACGTGTCACAGTAAAACTAAAAAGATTCGGCGTCCAAGTAGTCTTACTAAGTACCCTCACTGCTTGAATATTGTCACTCATAGTACTAAATCGCTTATCGGTTATTGATGTTTTTTATTGATTATTAGATGTTAAGAATTTAGCAAGTCATACAAAAAAACATGCGCCAAGTTTATCATAAACGTGGCGCATCTTGGTTTTCTATCCGTAACCGCTCAATGAGAGCAATTATTCAGAATGAATTATTAATACGTTGCTATTGCCAAATACGAGCCATACTTGACCAAACAATTAGACTGTTTGGCAGGATACCAAGGATAAGAACCACTGCCGTGACCCCAATAACCATCAATCCGCCCATACGCACGCCCCATTGTCCAGAAACGTCAAACTCAATAAATTCTTTTGGACGTTTAAATAGCGTTAACAGCACGCGTAGATAATAGAACAAACCAATACCACTGCCCAAAATAATCATTGCTGCTAAGAACCAGTTAGTGCCTTGCACCGCTGCTAATATCGCAAACAGCTTAGTAATAAAGCCTGCAGTCAGCGGAATACCAGCTAATGACAGCAACATAATGGTGAGTACTGCGGTTAATACCGGACGACGCCAAAACAGCCCTTGATAATGAACCAGCTCTTCAGCTTCACCGCTTAGGCGATAAGGGCTCGACATCAACGTGACCACACCGAACGCGCCAATGGATGTAAAGGCATAAATCGCCATATACATGCTTGAGATGCTATCGGCTGCGCTACCAATGCTAACAATGACTACCATCACATAACCCATATGGGCAATAGAAGAATAACCAAGTAAGCGCTTCAGATTGGTCTGGCGTACCGCTAATATGTTACCAACAAGAATAGATAAGGTCGCCATGACCATAATCAACATCTGTACTGATGGTAAAGCTAATAGCGCTGTATCAATAAGAAAGCGGATTGCTAATGCCATCATGGCCACTTTACTCACTGACGCTAAGTAAGTGGCAATAGGTGCAGGTGCGCCTTCGTAAACATCCGGTGTCCAGGCATGAAAAGGTGCTGCAGATAATTTAAAGGCAATACCAAACATCATCATTGCCGCGCCCACGATTAATAGTGGTGAATCGAACATATCCGCCATCTGCAAGCTGATCTGCTTAAAGCTTAATGAGCCCACTTGGGCATAAATAAACGCCATACCCATAAGCAAGGTTGCTGATGCGGTAGCCGACAATACCAGATATTTTAGCCCCGACTCAAGCGACTTATTGCGTAAAAAGGTATAAGACAATAAACCATATAATGGAACAGACAATAGCTCTAAACTCATAAAGAATGATGCCATATGCTGCGAACAAACCATCAGTAAGGCGCCGACGGTAGATAGCAGCATAAGCAAATACAGCTCATCTTTATTGTCTTTTAAATTCAATAAGTAGGCGTACGATAGCGTACAACACGCCAGCGCACAGATAAAAATAACCACCATATTAAACTGGGCAAAATTATCTATAACAAATAAATGCTCTGCTTGTGGCAACGCTGACCCTGTGGTAAGAACCCCACCAATTTGCGCCAGCAAGATAAATAGACCTACGTTAAGACCAACTACGGTAATCGTTCCCGTAACCACATGCGAGCGTTTGATAGTAATGGCGATCATCACAATCAGCGAGGTAATCACTACCGCAATGATTGGCGCATAAGGCATAAGCCCCATCAAATCATTCATCGTAAATTCATTCATGACTTAACGTGCCTCCATTGCATCAAGTAACTGCGACGCATCGACTTGGGTGACTTGACTATAAACATATGCATTATTTATCCACTGCATCGCATGACTTGAGGTATCAAGGAACGGCTGCGGATAAAGTCCAAGCCATACCAAACCCATCGCTAGTAAAATAAGCAATGACAACTCACGCTTGCCCAAATCCTTTAAATTACGCTCAGGTAGACCATGTGACTTGGTTTCATGTAACGCCACTTCTTTGATATTATTCGCCCCAAATAGCGCGCGGTGAATCAAAATCAGTGAATACAACCCTGCTAATACCAAGCTGAGTGTTGCCAATACCACAAACACCGGATACTGAGCAAAAGAGCCAAGCAGAATCATAAACTCACCGATAAAGTTCCCCGTACCCGGTATACCTAGCAATGCAGCACAAAAGAACATCAATATCGGTGCATAATAACGGAACTGTCCCCACATACCGCCCATTAGAGTTAAATCGCGGGTATGCAGACGCTCATAAAGCTGACCTGCCATAATGAACAGTGCTGCTGAACTTAACCCATGTGCCAGCATCTGAATCATCAAACCTTGCAAACTGAGTAATGTACCAGCGTAAATGGCTAATACTACAAAGCCCATGTGCGAAATACTAGTATATGCTAGCAGACGCTTCATGTCAGTCTGCATAAATGCCAGCCATGCGCCGTAGAAGATACCAATGGTACCTAAGGTCATGGCAATCGGTGCAAACTCTTGTGATGCTGCTGGAAATAATGGCAATACAAAACGAATCAAGCCATAAGCAGCGGTCTTAATCAATACCCCTGCCAAATCCACTGAACCTGCTGTTGGGGCTTGCGCATGCGCATCTGGCAACCAACCATGAAACGGGATAATCGGCAACTTAACAGCGAAGCCAATAAAGAAGCATAGCATAATCGGATATTCCCAGCCGCCAAGAGGCGTACCGAGCAAGTCATTATAATTAAAGCTTACCGTACCACGGTAGGCATAATTAATAATTACCAAAATTAAAATACCGATGAGCATGATAAGCCCAGACGCTTGGGTATAAAGGAAGAATTTAGTTGCCGCATACTCTTTGGTCTTGCCCGGTACATCATGACCCCAAAGAGCAATCAGGAAGTAAATCGGAACCAGCATCATCTCCCAAAAGAAGAAGAATAAGAACATATCAATGGCTAAAAATACGCCGATAACGCCGCCCAAACTCCACAATAGATTGAGATGGAAGAACCCAACACGGCGTTGAATCTCGTTCCACGAACAGGCAACGGCAGCCACACCCAGCAATCCAGTTAGACCTACCATCAATAATGATAAACCATCCATTGCTAAGTGAAAGCTGATACCAAAGCTAGGTATCCAAGGCACGCTAAATTCTGCAACCCAAGGTACTGACGCATCTGGCGCAATAACCTGAGTACTCATACCAGAAAAATCGCCTTGCTGCCATAACACTACTGACAGACCAAAGGTGATTATCATACCAATTAACGCAATCCAGCGTGGCAAGCGTTTATTAACCCGCTCAACCAACCAGCACAGCAGACCGGCTATAAACGGCACAGCGATTAATGCTGGTAGCATCCACGTTTGTTGTAACTCTATCATCTTATACCACCGTCATCATTACCAGCACCAACAATACAGCGACGCCCAAGCCAAAGCTTGTGGCATAGCCTCGAAGTGACCCTGTTTGCGTTGCAGACAAGGCTTTATTACCCGCTGATGCCAGCATTGGCAATATATTCCACGACTTATCAATAGGATCGGCTTTGAATAAGCGGCCAATGAATAAAAAGGGTTTTACAAACACAATATCGTATAGCGCATCGAAGCCCATACCATGATAGCACCAGTGATATAGCGCAGCGCCAATACGTGTATGCTTAAATCTGGTCAATATACGACCTTTATCCACCGCATATAATAAGGCGGCAATAATTAAGCCCGCAAGCATTGCTCCCATTGCGATAAATTCAGCCGTATGCTTGTCATGTGCCTGATTCGCCAATTCTAATAAATGCCCAGCGCTCTCTGGCAACACGCCTTGTAGCGGTGGCGTAATAAATGCGCCTACAGCCGTTGATAATACTAGTAATACGCTAAGTGGTAACCAGTAAGAGATACCTGATAGCTTGTGCGCATGGGTTTTTTCTTCACCAAAAAAGATAATCCAAATCATACGGAAAGTATATAACGCGGTTAAGAAGGCACCAAACACACCCATGTAAAATAAGAACTGATGACCCGTGGCATAGGCTTCCCAAAGAATCGCTTCTTTTGAATAAAAGCCAACGGTGACAAAGGGTATTGCTGCCAGCGCGCCACCACCAACGATATAACACCAGAATACCAATGGAATCTTTTTACGTAAGCCGCCCATCTTAAAGATATCTTGTTCATGATGTACGGCTAGTATCACCGCACCTGACGCTAAGAATAATAAGGCTTTAAAGAAAGCATGGCTCATTAAGTGGAAGATTGCCCCTTGCCAAGCGCCAACACCCAGTGCCAAGAACATATAGCCAATTTGACTCATCGTTGAATAGGCAAGAATACGCTTGATATCAGTTTGTACCAGTGCACAGAATCCAGCAACAACTAAGGTTAAAGCACCTACAGCGCCAACCCAATACAGCAGTACACCCGGAGTCAATAAGAATAGCGGATGCATACGGGCAATTAAATACACCCCTGCGGTTACCATGGTTGCCGCGTGAATCAATGCCGATACTGGAGTTGGACCTGCCATTGCATCGGCAAGCCAGGTATGTAGTGGCAACTGAGCCGACTTACCCATCGCCCCACCAACCAGCATCATTGTGGTTAAAATCATCACTGGATTATTAACATCGAACACCTCAGGCGCACGGGTAATAATCTCTTGAATGTTTAAGGTACCAAATTCGCGGAATAATAAGAACAGCCCGAACGCTAAAAATACATCACCGACGCGCGTTACGGTAAAGGCTTTCATTGCCGCACGACCGTTGGCGCGGTCTTGGAAATAAAAACCAATCAGCAAGTAAGAACAAATACCTACACCTTCCCAGCCAAGATATAGTAATAATAAATTATCGCCCAATACCAATAACAACATACTGGCAACGAATAAATTCATATAACTGAAAAAGCGCCCAAAGCCCTCTTCACCGTCCATATACCAGGCGGCAAACAGGTGAATCAAAAAGCCAATACCAGTAATCACACCAGTCATAGTCAACGCTAAGCCATCAAAACTGAGACCGAAACTGGGTGCAAAATCACCGACTTGTAGCCAAGTCCATAACGGCATCTCGACCACTGCTCCGGCAGGATAGCTGGTTAAAAATGTAAAACTGACCACCAGTGCGCACAATGCTGACAATAGCATGCTGCCGACACCGACCACGGCGGCTACCTTTTGGGACAATCGATCTCGCATAAAGGCTAGAATCAAAAAGCCAATGAGCGGGAAGATAAAGGTTAATGGTAATAAATTCATGACATCATCCTTTCATCTCATTGGCGCTATCGACATCAAGATGCCCACGCTTATGATAAAACTGTAATAATATTGCCAAACCAATAGATGCTTCAGCGGCGGCTAGGGTTAAGATAAAGATGAACATAATTTGTCCATCAGGGTCCACCCAGCGACTACCTGCAATTACAAATGCCAGCGCTGCCGCATTCATCATGATCTCAAGGCTCATTAGCATAAATAAGAAGTTACGCCGTACCATCACACCACATAGACCAATCGCAAATAAAATACCTGCCAAAATTAATCCATGGCTCATGGGTATCGTGCCAAGCATATTTTGTGCCGCAACCGCTGGCTGTACTAAGCCTGCCACTTCATGGGCAAACGGTACATTTGACACCTCTTGTGCCACACTTACAGCTAATACCATCGGTCCGACTCCTTACGTCTGCTTGCCTGAGTATCTATCTGCGTACTGACAGCACTAACATAGTCATGAGGGTCAACATCTTTATATTCGTAAGATTCAGGCATTACATCTGCTGTATCGGCAACATGATTGGCATTGATATCCATCGTGGTGTTGTGAAGGTAGTTTTTAACATTACCGCCACGTCTATCAATATCCAGCTCATTATCAGCAATGATCTCATCATTAAGAGATTCTTTACCTAAGTGATACGCTGCAACCAATGCTGCTAATAATAACAATGCTGCTACTTCAACCAACATCATATATTTACTAAATAATGCCGTGCCGACCACTTTAGCAGAGACTGTCACACCGCCAATGACTGCTGCCTCATCATGATTGATACCAATCAGCGCATAAAGTACTACAGCAATAACAATCGTTAACCCTGTTGGTACTGCCCAAGTTCTAGCATCTAACCAGCGCTCTTCTCGCGACTCGTTCGCCATTCCTAAGTTGAGCATCATAATCACAAACACGAACAATACTAAAATAGCACCTGCATACACTACAATCTCAAGCGCACCTGCAAAAGGCGCACCTAATATAAACAAAATACCCGCAACGGCTAATAACGACACAATCATCGATAAAATAGCATGAACAGGATTTGCATGGATGACGACGCGCAGACTGGCAAAAATAGCCACCGCTCCAAGCGCATAAAACCCCACCAAATCAGGATTATTTAAAATAGTCATTATGGCAGTAAGCTCCTTAGATCAATAGGTGCCGACTCATTTTGCGCCGCGCCTTTAGGTTTATCTGCCACCGCCATTCCGGATACACGATAATAGTTATAATCAGGATACTTACCCGGTCCTGAAATAAGCAAATGTTCTTTTTCGTAGACCAAGTCCTGACGCACATATTCGCCCATCTCAAAATCGGGGGTCATCTGAATAGCGGTCGTAGGACACGCCTCCTCACACATACCACAAAAGATACAACGCGAGAAGTTAATGCGGAAAAACTCAGGGTACCAACGCCCATCTTCACGTTCTGCTTTTTGCAATGAGATGCATCCTACCGGGCAAGCAACAGCACACAGATTACAGGCGACGCAGCGCTCATCTCCATCCGGGTCACGAGACAAAATGATACGCCCCCGAAACCGCGGCGGAACTGGAACTGGCACTTCAGGATATAAGATGGTATCGCGCGGACGTAGCGCGTGACTGTTGACCATCCACATGCTGCGGACAATGGTAAATATACCAATGACAGTCTTTTTTATGGTCGTAAACATGGGATTATTATCCTTATCAGCATTACTCTAGATCATCCGCGGGCTTACAGCGTTGGAGAGAAAATCAAAATGACTGCGGCAGTAACCAATAAATTAATCAAGGTTACTGGTAAACATACTTTCCAGCCAAAGTTCATCACCTGATCATAGCGTGGACGCATGAGCGAGCCACGAGCCAAAATAAACATGGTCATAAAAAATAGCGTTTTAATCATGAACCAAAAAGCTGGCGGTACAAATGGAATATTTAAATTAAAAGGCGCAAGCCAGCCACCAAAGAACAGACAAGTCATTAACGCTGAAATCAATACCACGTTGACATATTCGCCGATAAAGAACATACCAAACTTCATACCTGAATATTCGACATGATAACCTTCGGCTAGTTCTTGCTCAGCTTCTGGTTGGTCAAACGGATGTCTATGGGTAACGGCAACACCAGCCACGACAAAGGTCAAAAACCCAAAAAACTGTGGAATAATATACCAACCATTAGCTTGTGCTTCAACAATCGAACGTAGGTTAAATGAACCCGTCAAAGCAACCACACCCATCAACGATAAGCCTAAAAAGACCTCATAACTGATGGTTTGTGCGGCAGAACGTAGACCACCTAATAGCGAAAACTTATTTGCTGAAGCCCAGCCACCAAACATCACTGCGTAAACCGCTATCCCTGCCATGGCAAAGAAGAACAATATACCGATATCCCAATCTGCCACGCCAAGCGTTGGTGAAATCGGAATAATGGCAAAGGATGCCAATGCGGTAAACATAGCAACCGCAGGTGCCAGCACAAAAATAAACTTATCAGTAAAATTTGGTGTCCAATCTTCTTTAAAGAAGATTTTCAGCATATCAGCAACCAGCTGCAACGAGCCAAAAGGACCCACGCGATTAGGACCATAACGGTCTTGCCATAGCGCCAGCATACGGCGCTCATAGACAATCATCAACGCAGCGACTATCACCACTACTAAAAAGATGACCAAAGACTGTACAACCATAAATAGGATGGACCACGTTTCAGCAGTCATCATACCAGCTAAAAAGCTTGGCGCTTCAGGGATAATACGGGTAAATGACATATTAAACCTCTTGTATGGTTGTCGGTATTGGTATTACAGGCTCTGCTTTATCAGTGGTTAATAAGGCGCTATCACTTGCCATAGCGCCAGATAACGATACAGCAGCGAGTGGTGCAGCAACTTTACGTACGGATGCCAGCATAGAGGGATGAATCATAGTCACCTGCCCGACCGGATAGCCAATACAGCCTTCTGCTAGATAGTGCACTAATTGCACAGGTAAGGTGATGTGCTGTTTATCAATTTCAATCGCTAAGTAATCGCCTTGAGCAACGTCCCAAGCACTGGCATCATCACGACCGATTTGCCATGCAGCAACGGGTAATTGCCCTGCGACGACTGGACTACGCGATGCCATTATTGAACTGGCATAAATATTATATACTGGCACAAGCTTGGCTTGACCTAACTGAATGTCAGTGGTGATTGACGCAATATCAGGTGCCACATATTGACGTGCTGCTAATCGCTCTAGCTGATCAAATAAGCGAACGCCCGGATCACCATTTTTCAAGCTACCGCCGACTTTATCTTGATATTTATTCCACGCTTGTGGCGAATTCCAACCGGCTGATTGGGCGAAAGGAATCATTGAGCTTGGCGTTTGCGTACCGCTATAACCTTCCATTGAGAAGGTTAAGCCGGTATCCAAATCTTTTGGCTGCATCGGCTCATGTACAGAAATTGGTGCGCGCATTGCCGTACGACCTGAATAACGGCGTGGCTCACGCGCAATTTTTAAACCACTAATACGGTAATCAGCATCAGGTGCTGCTGCTTTAATACCAACAAGTTTTGGATGCGTGGCTATTAAGGCATTAATCACGTCATCAAGTTGTGTCCAGTCGACCGCTTTACCGAGTAAACTGCTATGCAAAGCATGTAACCAGCGCCAGCCTTCTTTAATATTACTTAGCGGATGATAATAGGTATTGTCATAAACTTGAAAAAAGCGCTGAGCACGACCTTCAGCCGATACTAACGTACCGTCTGCTTCAGCAAAGCTTGCAGCTGGCAATACGATATCGGCAGCTTTATGCCAATCTAATAATTGATGATCCAAGGCAATCACTGTCTTATCAGCCAACAACTGGGCAAGCTTTTCAGCATCAAGTACGTCAGTGAGTTGATTTTCAGCCACGATAACCACATCAAAATCAGTCGCTAATAATTCTTCAACTGATTGACCACCAAGCAAACACACACCAATACTATTGGCATCGGTTACTACTAGATAAATACCTGCTTGGGCATGGTAATTAGTATTTTCATGCTTTAGTTCCAACGGCGTTGCTGGCGTACGCTCAACATTGTCTTGGGTTTCAGTATTGCTACTTGCTGAAGGTTTATTCGGCTTCGCAGCAAGCTCTTGATCATCAACTGGCTTTTCTTGTTCTTGGGCCTGCTCTTCTGCAACACGAACTTTTGCATTATGCGCTTCAATATATGCATATTCAGTGGCTTTAATCGCGCTGCGTTTTTGCGTCAACGCTTGTGTGATTTGCGCTGCGGCTTCTATTAACGCAATCGAAGACAAACTGCTGCCTGATACAACCAACGGCTTATCGGCTTTAATCAAGTCGTAAGCAATTTGCTGGGCAAGCGCTTGCATCGGATCAGCATCTGCACTTTGTTCTGTATTAGGCGCGTCAATTTTTGCAAAATTATCTGCTAAGTTGGAAATCTCACTAGCGACTTTAAAGCCAAGCTTAGTAATATCTTCAGGCGTTGCCACCACGCTAACTTTACTAATATCATCAAGTTTGGTTTGTGTCACATCAATGACATATACTGGGCTGAGAGCACCTTGCGCAATACGTTGTACAGGCTCTGCTAACCAAGGCTGCGTTTGTACGGCCGCTGCCATTTTAAACGCTTCATTTTTTGCTGCCTGACGTACTGACAATGCTACTCGTGATGATGTTTGGGTAATATCTTCACCCAAAATCAATACCGCATCATGACTTTCAATATCCGTCATGCCTGGATTATAAATACCTTCTGTACTTAATACTTCAATACATTTATTAACCAATGCTTGTTGCTGATGGCTCATACCGGTTGAGAAGTTATCAAAACCAACCAGATTTTTAAGCGCAAAATTAGTCTCTAAACTAGCGCGTGCCGAGCCAATACCAATAATTTTTTTATCTTGTAAGCGTTTAACTGTCTCATCAAGGGCATGATCCACGCTAACTTCAAGCAGCGTATTATTAGTACGCTCAAGCGCTTGAGTTGGACGATCTTCACGGTTGACGTAGCCATAACCAAAGCGACCACGGTCACATAAGAAGTAACGATTAACCTCACCGTTATAGCGGTTTTCGATACGGCGCAGTTCGCCATAACGCTCACCAGCTGATATATTACAGCCCGCAGAGCAACCATGACAGATACTTGGCGCATACTGCATGTCCCATTTACGGTTATAACGATCCGAATGCGTTTTATCCGTAAATACGCCGGTTGGGCACACTTCCGTTAAGTTGCCAGAAAACTCACTTTCAAACTGACCATCTTTATCACGACCAAAATACACGCGATTGTTAGAGCCATAGACGCCTAAATCTTCACCGCCTGCATAGTCTTTATAGAAACGGACACAACGATAACAAGCAATACAGCGGTTCATCTCATGCGCGATAAACGGACCAAGCTCTTGATTATGATGCGTACGCTTGGTAAAGCGATAGCGGCGACGACTGTGACCTGACATATACGTCATATCTTGCAAATGACAATGCCCACCCTCTTCACAGGTTGGACAGTCATGCGGGTGGTTGGTCATTAGTAGCTCAACCATTGACTTACGGAACGCTTTGGCTTCGTCATCGGTGACCGAGATATACATATCATTGCTTGGCGCTACCATGCATGACATGACTAAGCGACCGCGACCCGCTTCCATATCTTCTTTAGTCATATACTGCTTGACCGCGCACTGACGACACGAGCCTACCGAGCCTAAAGCAGGATGATAACAAAAATAGGGGACATCAATGCCGAGCGACAAGCATGCCTGTAGCAAGTTGTCCGCGCTATCTACTTCGACAGTGGTTCCATCAATATGTATGACTGCCATGCCGCTCTCCTTATTTCGCGTCTAGCTGTTGACTGGCTGCAGCATCAATAACATCTTCACCAACCGCCTGCGCAATTTTTTGATCAAACTCAGGACGGAAATATTTAATTGCACTCATTAGCGGTTCCATAGCACCAGGCGCATGGGCGCAGAATGTTTTACCAATCCACAAGTCACGGGTTAAGCCTTCAAGCTTTTCAACATCGCCCACTTGACCTTCACCATCGTTAATCGCAGTGAGTAACTTCACACCCCACGGTAAACCGTCACGGCATGGGGTACAAAAGCCACATGATTCACGTTGGAAGAAAATCTCAAGATTACGGAGCAATGGCACCATATCTTGTTCTTCATCAACGACCATAATCAGCCCGGTACCCATCCGACTACCAGCTTTTTGAATGGTATCAAAATCAACAACCGTATCTAAATGATCAGCAGTCAAAAAGTCAGTAGATGCACCGCCCGGTAACCATGCTTTTAGCTTTTTACCTTCTTGCATACCGCCAGCAAAATCTTCAATAATCTCACGTGCCGTATAACCAAAGGGCAATTCCCAAAGACCGGGGTCATTGACCAAACCTGAACAGCCAAACAATTTCGTACCCGGTGTTTCAACCACGCCCTTGGCTTTTGGTAAGTCTTGATACCACTTGCTACCATGCAAAATAATAGCGGACACGTTATGTAAGGTTTCAACGTTATTCACAACAGTCGGACGACCCCATGCACCTGCCACTTGTGGAAATGGTGGTTTAGTACGAGGATTAGCGCGGCGACCTTCGAGACAGTTAATAAGTGCGGTTTCTTCACCACAAATATAACGACCTGCACCAGTATGCACGTGCAAATCAAAACTAAAATCTGTGCCTAAAATATTATCACCAACCAGATTGTTGGCGCGTAACTCTTCAATCGCGGTATTCAAACGTTCTGCTGCTAAAATATACTCGCCACGAATAAAGATATAACCTGCATTTGCGCCAATAGCATAGGCAGATATCAGCATCCCTTCGATAAGCTGAAGCGGCAAACGCTCCATAAGCAGACGGTCTTTAAAAGTACCCGGCTCCATCTCATCCGCATTACACACTAAATAACGTGGTCCACCATCTGGCGGTGCCATTAATGACCATTTAATACCCGCTGGGAAACCTGCACCACCACGACCCTTAACGACCGCTTCTTTAATAGTGGCTAAAGTGGCTTCTGGTGGGTTATTTAAAGCCATTTTAAGCGCTTCAAAACCACGTAAAGACTCATAAGTGGCTAAATCCAATACGGCATCATGATGTGCTAAACGCCACGTCAAAGGCTTGGTTTCACTGGTTGCCGTTGCCTTATCACCGTAAATTGCAATACGCTGATTGTTTAACTGACTTGGCGCCTTACCTTGGTTGCGAAGAGCAATCTGCTCTGAAATGGTTAATCTCATGCGTATAGCTCCAACAATTGAGTAACTTCATCAGGCTGAACAGGACCATAGGTATCTTCGTCAATCAGCACTGCAGGCCCTTTATCGCAGTTACCTAAACAGCAAATCGGCAATAGCGTAAAACGACCATCGGCTGTGGTTTGACCATAATCAATACCCAACTCGGTACGCAAAGCGGTTGATAAGGCTTCATAACCAGTTAAGTAGCACGCCACTGAATCACAAATCAAAATCACATGACGACCCACTGGCTGACGATAAATGCGATTAAAGAAAGTCGCAACACCATCCATATCGGTTACTGGAACATCCAATATATTCGCAATGGCATTGACTTGGGCATCATTCACCCAACCGTTGCGCTTTTGCACAATTTTTAATGAATCGAGAGAAGCCGCGCGCGCATGAGGATAATGATGCATAAACTCATGAATCGCTGCAATCTCATCAGCCGTTAGGATGCTGGCCACATCTACTCTTGGCGCTTTATCGGTAACAATTTTCATAATCTTTTATCTTTCCTCACTCATCACGCCGCTTGTGCTGTCATTAATATACAGTTGCTGCGATTTGGTGTGCCAGTTGGCGCTAACCTATGAAATAATTTAGTTTTATCAACAATAAATAAAACCTAACGATCACAATCTGCCATCACAATATCAATAGAAGCCAGATACATAATGGCATCTGATACCAATGAGCCATTAATAACCGACGGCATTTGCTGAATATGAGCAAATGTCGGTGTGCGAATACGGGTACGATAGCTCATGGTTGAGCGGTCTGAAGTAATATAGTAGCTATTAAGCCCTTTGGTCGCTTCAACTATCGTAGTACATTCGCCCGCTGGCATCACAGGACCCCAAGAAACCGAAAGGAAATGGTTAATTAGCGTTTCAATATCATTTAAAGTCCGATCTTTTGGTGGCGGTACGGCAAGTGGATGATCGGCTTTATAAGGACCTTGCGGCATATTATCCATACACTGACGGATAATACGTAGCGACTGGCGCATCTCTTCTACTTTCACCATACAACGGTCATAAGCATCACCGTTATAGCCAACTGGAATCTCAAAATCGTAATTCTCATAGCCCATATATGGGCGTGCTTTACGTAAATCAAAATCAACACCAGTAGCACGCAAACCTGCACCAGTCACGCCCCAAGCCAGTGCTTGCTTGGCATTATATTGTGCCACGCCTTGCGTACGACCTTTTAGTACACTGTTTTGTAGCGCTGCTTTAACATACTCATCCAAACGCTTTGGCATCCAATCTAAAAACTCGCGCACCAAACGCTGCCAGCCGCGCGGTAAATCATGCGCGGTACCACCAATACGGAACCATGCTGGATGCATACGGTATCCCGTTACCGCTTCAATCACATCATAAGCTTTTTGTCGATCGGTAAACATATAAAAGACGGGCGTCATACCACCAGCATCTTGAATAAAAGTACCGACGAACAGCAAGTTATTGGTAATACGGAAAAACTCACTCATCATAACGCGAATGGTTTCGGCACGAGGCGGAATCGTAATGCCAGCAAGCTTTTCAACTGACATGATATACGGCAGCTCATTCATAACCCCACCGAGATAATCAATCCGATCGGTATAGGGAATATATGAATGCCACGTTTGGCGCTCTGCCATTTTCTCCGCACCGCGGTGGTGATAACCGATGTCAGGAATACAATCGACCACTTCCTCACCATCTAACTGCAATACCAATCTAAAAGCACCATGCGCAGAGGGATGGTTTGGACCGATATTCAAGAACATAAAGTCCTCATCACGTCCTGAGCGTTTCATGCCCCATTCTTCAGGGACAAAACGTAAGTTTTCCTGCTCGTACTGCTGCTTAGCAGTATTCAAGAAGTAAGGAGTAAATTCGGTCGCGCGCGCATGATACTCTTTACGCAGCGGATGCCCTTCCCAGTATTTAGGCAGCAAAATACGAGTCAAATGCGGATGTCCACTAAAGACAATACCGAACATATCCCATACTTCACGCTCGTACCAATTGGCATTGGGCCAAATTTTGGTCGCGCTGGGTATATTTAGGTCATCTTCACTAAGTGCTACTTTAATACGCACATCACTATTACGCTCAAGCGACATTAAATGATAAAACACCGTAAAGTCACTGGCAGGCATACCCGCGCGGTGCTGACGCAAGCGCTCATCCATTGCTGATAGGTCAAATAGCATGACATAAGGCTTTGGCAAGGTACGCAAGTACATCAGTACGTCTAACACATCCGCACGCGCCACCCAAACAGTCGGAATCTCATCGACAGTCTGCTGGACGACAAATTTGCCGGCATACTTAGCTTCCAGCTCTTGAATAACCGCTGGTACAGGCTTGATCTTAGGATCTGTATTTTCAACTACCGTGACCATGAATGATGTCTTCCTTCATTAATCATAACTGATTTGTCATAACGAGACTGTAATGGGTGTATAAAGCTGTAAAAGAAAAACTAAAGCATTAACCATAAAACTATTAAATACTGTCTGGGCTGCGCAAGTTTTTCACTGCAATACGATCAGCTTGCTTACGATCACGCTCAGGCATCATTTGTGGCTGATAAATACCTTGATCGTTCACATGAATACCAAGCGGACGACGCTCTTTAGTGATTGACTCTTGTAGCAGCATTAAGCCTTGAATCAAAGCTTCAGGACGCGGCGGACAACCAGGAACATAAACGTCTACTGGAATAATCTTATCAACGCCTTGTACCACAGAATAGATGTCATACATCCCACCTGAATTGGCACAAGCACCCATAGAGATAACCCATTTCGGCTCAAGCATTTGCTCATAAAGGCGCTGAATAACTGGTGCCATTTTAACAAAACAGGTACCAGCTACAATCATCACATCTGCCTGACGCGGTGAGGCGCGAATGACTTCTGCCCCAAAGCGTGATAAATCGTGAACCGCTGTTAGGGTCGTCGCGTATTCCACATAGCAACAAGAGGTACCAAAGTTAAATGGCCACAGAGAGTGCTTACGTCCCCAGTTTGCTGTTGAATGCACAAGGTCTTCTAAACGTCCCATAAAGACATTTTTATTGACTTCATCTTCAAGAGGGTCACTAACCGTTTGGCGAGTCTGAGCAGGATAAACGTCTGCATCAGGGTTGGCTTTTGTTAATGTATATTTCATAACATTCAACCTTTCAATTAACCAAAGCGCAGTAACCACAAGGTTAGCGCTATTATTCGCATACTGTTATAACGTCGCCTGCTAAAAACTTATAACCGTTAGCATCTATAAGTTTTTAGCGATTACGCTCAATATTCTGATTCGGTGCAGATGCCGCAAAATCTACTGAGGTAATATTACCTGTAGTATTGATACGATCGATACTTTCTAAATGACGACGATTGGCTTCAATATTATTCGACACATTAATTTGACCAGAAGACTGCGCTGGTATCTTGCCCGTTGGGTCAACCATCAGTTCATCAACGCCATCAAATTTAGTAATGTCAGCTAGATTAAAGCCAGCAGGAGCGGCATACAAACGCACGTTTTTACGCAACTTATCTGCCGGCGCCCAATTAAGCGCGCCTAAACTTAAGGCATAAATCAGACCGATTAATAAGTCGATAATAAATGTTGCAGCTGCAATAAAGCCTGCCCAACCCGTTTCACGTACTGAAACAGCATAAGCATATAAATAAAGGGCTTCTAAATCAAAAATAACAAAGAAAATCGCTACCAAATAGAATTTGGCAGATAGGCGAATACGAGCGTTACCAGCACCGACAACGCCCGCCTCAAAGATTTCTTCTTTTTGTAAGCCCTTAGAACGCCCGCCGAGTAAACGCGGAACGGTCAACATAAATACAACCAGACCGATTGCAGCTAGAATAAAGGCAATTGCTGACCAATTAAAGGCAGACATGATAATACGTGCTCCTCACCCAATCGAGTGTCTTAAGCGGCATTTACTATTATCAACACTGAGATAACAGCACAATGGCTTTGACGCAAACGAAAACACAAAAGGTTGTGCTGGTAATAGCCAATCATCAAGAATATCGACATAAGAGTCAGGCGATAAAAACCCATAAATCATCTAAACACTGGGCAAAACTGATACTGCCTGCCAGCTCAATAAGAAAATCTAGAGTAGACACACAAATCATCTTAGAAGATGATATCAGATAAGAAAAGTGGCTTAGAAAAAGGCTGGTCGCCGAACCCATTTTTACAACGGAAAATAAATTTATTAAATCAATGTCATCACAAACTATTTAATTGATTTAATAACTCATCACACGTGGTGAGCAATGTCATGACAACTGGCATAAACCGGTTACTTACTATACGCCTATCAAAGATGAAAAGCCAGTTATTGGCATGATTGAGGAGCCGTTTTTAGAATAGCAAACTACTCATTATCGCTAAACTCACCAACATCGCCCAGCCTGTGCCAACTCTACAATCTATGAAAAATAGCGTTAACCTGTGGACAGAATCTGAGCAAAACACCAGCTGGAAAGACCCTACTGCACGGCGCTCATTCTTGATATACGCGGTAAATTAGCGCATATTGTAAACCAAATCATATCAATTGCAACCTATGACCGTGCCGACTTGCAACAAATTATTTTAATAGAGCTTGAGGGTAGAAAATCACTCATAAAAAAAGCAAACCGATGTCTCGATTTGCTTACCAACTTGTCTCTATTATCATCAATAAAGCTAAAGCATAGTCAATTTATTGGTTAATCACATCAACCCCTTTAGGTGGAGTAAACTTAAATTGACTGCTATTGATCTTAGGATTGATCTTAATATTGTTAAAGTTAATCGAGGTCGTTTGACCTAAGGTATCATTTAATACCATCATCACAGGTTTACCGCCATTAAAGCTCATTGATAGACTCTTAAAGCTGGCACTAGTTGATTTAGGATATAATACATAGTAGTTTTTGGTGCTATAAGGCTGAGTCACTTTAAAGTTTTTATCAATTTTGCTTGGGTCACCGGATAACAATAGCGCTGGCGTATTACCTACTTGATTATCCACGCTTTGCTTGGTCGCTTGTTCCAAATCTTTATCAAAAATCCATAGTGAGCTGCCATTAGCAACAATTAACTGCTCTGATGGCGAAGTGGTTTCCCAGCGAAAATTATTAGGACGTTGTACGCTCATTTTGCCTTTAAACGTGCCATTAGACGCGCCTTTGGTCGTTTGAGTAAAGTTAGCAGTCATACTTTTGGTATTGCTAAGCAATTTATTTAAACGCTGAGACGCTACTAAATTGGTTGCTGGTGCTGCTTGAGCAGTTTGGGTAAGTGCTACCATTGGCGCCGCAACCCCTAGCGTCGTCATTAAAACTCCAGTTAACGCACTAGACATAATTTTTTGTTTTACCGTCGTGGTTTGTTTTACTTGTGTTGATAAAGTCATTGTACAGCCTCTCAAAATAAAAATTGAATACCAATTAAAAAGTTAATAGTTGATCTATTAATGTAGCGCGCTATTTATAGGAACATGATTTATAAGAGCAAATATTCATTTTGCCAGTTATACACTCATTACGATTATCAATAATGACAGCGATAAGCAAGATGCTTAATGAGTTGTAATAGCGCTACTGACCAATATGCACAGTGTGCCAGCTTTTTTATTACGCGCCTAGTCATGAATTGCAATCAATACTACGCCTGCCATACACGCTTGTAACGAGTGCTGTTACATCTCTCCGAGCTTGCTATGAAGTATCTTATAACTAAGGGCTGCTTTGTAGTAGCGTTAAGTCAGTGGATATAAAAGCTTTTTCCAGTGTCTTTTATTAGACCTTGTATTGTAAGCCTAATGTTTTTACTTTCTTTACACTACTTACCTTATTTATTTTATCAGCATAAAAAAATCCCCATCACTATACAGTCATGGGGATTTTGATACTGGCAAATCTATCAGCTAGATAATAAGCATATTACCTAAAACCGTCAGACAAGCAGCGTCATTTATGCTTCTTCAACCATCACATAACGACGGTTAAATTTACCTTTGGTCGCAAACTTCACTACACCGTCATTTAGTGCAAATAAAGTATGGTCACGACCCATGCCAACACCAGCGCCGGCGTGGAATTCTGTACCACGTTGACGAACGATAATGTTACCAGCAACAATGGCTTGACCGCCAAAGATTTTTACGCCGAGCATTTTTGGGTTTGAATCACGACCATTACGGCTTGAACCGGCAGCTTTTTTATGTGCCATGAGAAAATCTCCTTGTTAATGTGACTTATCGCTAATGCGACAACTCTTAAGCTTTTAGTGCGTTATTAATTACCAATAAATTGATAATCGTTAATTAAGCATTAATCGCTTTGATTTTTAACAAGGTGTACCATTGGCGGTGACCTTGCTCTTTGTGGTAATGCTTACGACGGTTGTGCTTAACGATACGGATTTTTTCGCCGCGACCGTGTTCAATCACTTCTACTTCTACGCTTGCGCCGTCAACAACAGGCTGACCGATTTTAACGGTTTCGCCGTCAACAACCATCAATACGTCGTTAAATGTGATTGTTTCGCCTTGCTCTGCTTTTAGTAGTTCAACTTTAAGCAATTCATCGACGACTACACGGTGCTGTTTACCACCAGTTTTGATTACTGCGTACATTGTGTGACTCCGCTTAACCCGTGTGCCGTGGCTGGTATGATACCAACGCTTCGTCAACGAACACGACAGGGAAAAATTAAAGGCAAGATTTTACGGCTTTTTGCTCAAAAAAGCAAGCCGCTTATCTTGGTTTTGTAGGCTGGTGATTTGATTAACATAAGCGTTAACCGTTGCCATTATAGCTTATATAATCAGTAGCTTACAATAAGTTATCTTATAAACGGGTATATCACCTTGTGTTATCTGCATTTATAAAGAAATTTTTGCGATTAGGCATATTTAAGCTAGAGTGTACTTAAATGATTTATTCTATTGGTTGTCGTTTGTAACTTGCATGGCTTACTTACCGTCTGCATGAATAGCTATGGTATTATAGGTCACCTGATAGCATGGGCTGGCAGCATCTCCTTGCTGAACTACTCTGCTGATTTTTAATTCTTATTACTGTGACGATTGATTATGACGCCTACTTCTTTATCTGATATTGCACCATCATTGTTATCCACCCCTAGCTATGCTGATATTCAGAGCATCGTTGCTGATGATTTTGATATTATGGATAAGCAAGTTTTCGGTAGTCTCAATTCAAAAGTTCAACTGGTGATGAGTGTCTCGCAGCATGTGATTAATGCAGGCGGCAAGCGTATGCGTCCCTTGATTACTTTATTATGCGCACGAATGTTCGACGATGCGCCATCAACGCAGGCGATGCATTTAGCGGCAATTACTGAGATGCTGCATACCGCAACGCTAGTCCATGATGATGTGATTGATGAATCTAACCAGCGCCGTGGTAAACCAACCGCTAATGCAACATGGGATAATGCAACTGCGGTATTAGTGGGCGATTATTTGATTGCCCGCGCCTTTAATTTATTGGTGGGCTTTCAAAGTTTGCCTTTATTACAATTGTTCTCAGACGGCACTTGTGATATTGCTGAAGGCGAAGTCTTACAGCTACAACATCAGCACAACCCTGCGGCAACTGAACAAGATTATCTAAATATTATCGATGGTAAAACGTCGCGACTATTTATGATGGCGACTCAAGGTGCCGCTATTTTGCAAAATCAAATGGAGCACCTGCAGGCGTTAGCAGATTTTGGTCAGCATTTCGGCAATGCCTTTCAAATCGTTGATGATGTACTTGATTATAGTGGCGACAGTGCGCTGATGGGTAAAAACTTAGGTGATGACCTAGCGGAAGGTAAACCTACTCTGCCGACTATTAAAGCCCTTGAATTGCTAAAAGATACCGATACAGAAGGCTATGACAAGCTGCGTATTGCCATACAAACCGGTAAGACACCAAATGCTGAGCAATTAATTGAATTGGTGCGTACTTCTGGCTCACTTGAGTATTGCAAACAGCGCGCGTTGGCAGAAACCAAACTTGCTCAGCAAGCATTGAGCAGCTTACCAGACAATCGCTATCGTCAAGGATTGTATCAGTTGACTGAACTTGCCAGCGCCCGTTTGGTTTAAGTAAGGTTTAACCATTATCCTTTGCATTTATATTCTGGCTGGCTTAAAAACAGATAATGCTAATATCAGTAAGCCTATTTATATTAGCATTATCTGTTAGCGCATAATAAAACCTGTGCTCTGATTCTTCTTTAAAAAATGATATGACATTCTAAAATAAGATCTTATTTATAATCATATCTGTCTGTTCATAATTAAGTATTGCTAAACGCTGCCTTTTCTGGGCACAGCTCTTTTTTCTGAAGAGTATGCGTTACATCTTGTCCCTTTCCTATATATGTTCATTCATACAACAAAATATAACAATACTTTACCTATTAAATTATTGTAAGGTTTCTTATGGGTTATTGCATGTAACGCTTATGTTTCCAGCGTTTTTATCCTTTTTTTTCAGAGCATTGTGAATCATAGGTTTATCAACTGTGCCAAATAGTACTTACTTGCTACTTGACTGTGGGGTAGACCCTATAGTTTATAATGTTCGATTACCTTTATTTAACGTTGCATTTTTGCATTCTTTTTGTTGTAACCATGATAGGTTGCTAAATGCTGTCGTTTAAACCTATATTTTTTAATGGTTATTTTTTATCTCTTATTTGCTAGCGGTTGTTTTTTAGCACTCAGGTTTTTAGCGCTTAGGTTTTTAGCGCTTAGGTTAAAAGATATCGCTACACATTTTTTATATTGTATCAATACTATATTACTACCGAGGACATTGATGAAGCACTCTTATCTTGCGCTTGTAATAGCATCTGTACTATCTGGCGCTGTACTGGTTGGCTGTGACAAAAAAGAGGACGCCGCAGGTGAGCAAGCCGCTCAGCAGCAAATGCCACCTGCCGTCGTCAACGTCCAGACGGTGACTTTAGGTACAGTCCCTCAGGAACAAACCTTCTCTGGTCGTACCGCAGCGTACCAAATGGCAGATGTACGTCCGCAGGTTAATGGCATTATTGACGAAGTGTTGTTTCGTGAAGGCAGTAGCGTGAAAAAAGGTCAGCCTTTATATCGCATTAATACGGACAACTATTCCTCTTCTATTACCACTGGTCAAGCCGCGATTCAGCAAGCTGAAGCCAATTATCAAACCGCAGTTGCGAATAATGCCAATGCCAAAGCAGATTTGGTCAGTCGCCAAGCGTCACTAGCACAAGCGCAAAATGACTTACGCCGGTTAAGTGGTTTGGTTGAGATTGATGCCATCTCAAAACAACAATATGATCAAGCACAAACGCAAGTACGTACCGCGCAAGCCGCAGTCGCTAGTGCCAACGCTGCTATCGGTCAATCACAAGCAGGTATTGAAAGCGCCAAAGCTGGTATTCAAACGGCAAAGGCAGGGTTAAAAGCCAGCACCTTAGATCTGAATCGTACGATTGTACGCGCGCCTCTGTCAGGTCGTACTGACCGCTCAAGCGTCACTGCTGGCACCTTGGTTAGTTCTGGTCAACCGACGCCTTTAGTAACCATTGCGCGCTTAGATCCTATTTATGTTGATATCAGTCAATCATCGTCTGAGCTGCTCAAATTGCGTCAGCAAATTACTGAAGGTAAAGCCCAAGCGGGTATGAATAGCGTTGAGTTGGTATTAGAAGATGGTTCTGTCTATCCAGTGCGTGGACAGCTCGCTCTAGCAGAAGCTAAAGTTGACGAATCAACGGGTGCGGTAACTCTGCGAGCGGTGTTCCCTAATAGCAATAATGTGCTATTGCCAGGTATGTACGTCTCTGCGCGTTTAACCCAAAGTGTTATTACCAATGCTGCACTCGTGCCACAAAGTGCGGTAATGCGCTCAACTAAGAGCGAAACGCAAGTCTATATCGTTGATGCAAATAACAAAATCCAAGTGCGTCCGGTCACTATTAATGGTACCTATAATGGTCAGTGGGTGGTCACCGACGGTCTTCAGGCTGGCGACAAAGTGGTGGTTATTGGCGGCGCTAAAGTCAAACCCGAGCAAGAAGTGGTTGCTAAACCGCTAGAGGATCCGAACGCTCCTCCTGCTGCAAAAGGGGCTGCTGCTCAAACTCCGCAGCAAGCGGCAAAAAGCATGGATAAGTCTACCGATGGTAAAACTGCCAACAAACCGGCACAATCAGCCGCCAACTAATTCCATTCAAAGCTAGGAAGACTTAGGGATTTACTATGTCACGTTTTTTTATTGATCGCCCTATTTTTGCATGGGTGATGGCTATTTTAGTCATGCTCATCGGGATAATATCGGTTATTAACTTACCGATTGAGCAGTATCCAGCGATTGCGCCGCCAACTGTCACAGTCAGCGCCAGCTATCCAGGTGCGAACGCTGAAACCGTTGAAAACTCAGTCGTACAGATTATTGAGCAGCGCATGAAAGGGCTTGATGGCTTGATGTACATGAAGTCATCAAGTGCCTCAAACGGTAGTGCCTCTGTACAGCTGTTCTTTGAAAACGGTACCGATTCTGATACTGCACAGGTTCAGGTACAGAATAAATTACAAGCCGCCATGAGCTCGTTGCCAGAGCAAGTGCAGCGCCAAGGGGTTAACGTTAATAAAGCCTCTGAAGGCTTTTTAGTTGTTCTTGCTTTTGTATCCGAAGACGGCAGTATGGATCGTGCTGATATCGGTGACTATATTAACTCTAGCGTCGTCGATCAGCTCAGCCGTGTTGAAGGGGTTGGTCAAGTACAAGCCTTCGGTGCCGCTTACGCCATGCGTATTTGGCTCGACCCTGAGCGCTTACGTGCCTATAACTTGGTGCCATCCGATGTAGTTAATGCCGTACGCGCGCAAAACGCCCAAGTATCAGCCGGTCAATTGGGGCAAGCACCCGCTGATGTCGATGAACAAGTGATTAATGCGACGGTCACCGTTCAAAGCTATCTAAAAACGCCAGACGAGTTTAAAAACATTCTACTAAAAACGGATACCTCAGGCGCGCAAGTACGCTTAGGCGATGTTGCAAAGGTAGAAATTGGTAGTGAAAACTATAGTACGGTATCGTTATTTAATGGTAAGGAAGCCGCAGGTCTTGCGGTCTCACTAGCCAGTGGTGCGAACGCGCTTGAAACGCGCGAATTGGTCGGTGCTCGAGTTGCTGAGCTAGAGGCAAACTTCCCTGCAGGTCTAAAATCAGCCATTCCTTATGACACGACGCCATTTGTACGCTTGTCTATTGAGCAAGTGGTTAAAACACTGATTGAAGCCATTATCTTAGTATTTATCGTTATGTTCGTCTTTTTGCAGAACTGGCGTGCAACCATTATCCCGACCCTCGCCGTACCTGTAGTATTGCTTGGTACTTTTGCAGTGCTCTATGCTGCAGGGTTTAGTATTAACGTATTGACCATGTTTGCGATGGTACTGTCCATCGGTCTACTGGTCGATGATGCGATCGTCGTGGTCGAGAACGTCGAGCGATTACTGGAAGAAAACCAAGATATCTCCATCAAAGATGCCACCATTCAATCGATGGGTGAGATTAGTAAAATCGTTGTCGGTATTGCGCTTATTTTATCAGCGGTATTCGTTCCGATGGCATTCTTCGGTGGTTCAACTGGGGTTATTTATCGCCAGTTCGCCATCACACTTATTACCAGTATGGTGCTATCGGCGTTAGTTGCGCTTATCTTCACCCCTGCCCTATGTGTGACCTTGCTAAAACGTAGTAAGAGTCATGAAAAAGGCAATACTGAACATCAAAAGGGCTTCTTTGGTTGGTTTAACCGCTCTTTCACTAAAACCAGTAAGTCTTATGAAAAATTTGTTGGTAAGAGCTTCCGTCTTAAATGGGTATATTTCATCGTTTATGCTGCCATTATCGGTATTATGGCACTTGTATTCTTACGTATTCCCGGCTCATTTTTACCCGAAGAAGATCAGGGTATTATGTTTACCGCCGTACAGCTGCCTGCGGGCTCAACCCTGAATGAAACGCAAGCAGTGCTCGATAAGGTAAGCGATTACTACAGTAGTCAAGAGCCAGATAACGTGGCCTCAGCATTTACTATTGCGGGCTTTAGTTTTGTTGGACAAGGTCAAAACGTCGGTATCGCCTTCGTCAAATTAAGCGACTGGGCAGATCGTAAGGGTGATGAAAATACCGCGCGAGCCGTCTCTGATCGAGCGCAAGGTTATTTCTTTACCCAAATTAATGAAGCAACTGTGTTTAATATTATTCCACCCGCAATTAGTGGACTGGGTAACTCTAGTGGCTTTGATTTGATGTTACAGGATTCTGGTAACGTCGGTCATGAAGGTCTGTTAGAAGCCCGTAATATGTTACTCGGCATGGCGGCTCAAAGCGATAAAGTCGCTGGCGTACGTCCAAACGGACAAGAAGATGCACCGCAGTTGAAAGTTGATATTAACCAAGAGCAAGCTGCGGCTTATGGCTTATCACTGGCTAATATTAATAGTGTCATCTCAACCGCATGGGGCTCAGGTTATATCAATGACTTCGTTGACCGTGGTCGGGTTAAACGCGTGTTTATCCAAGGTGAACCTAGTAGCCGGACTAACCCTTCGGATATCAGTAAATGGTATGTCCGTAATGACAGCAACGAGATGATCTCATTTGACGCTTTCTCTAGTAGTAAATGGGAAACCGGCTCACCAGGTCTTTCACGTTATAACAGCTTAGCGTCAATGAATATTCAGGGTAGCGCCGCCCCTGGTCTCAGTACCGGTGAAGCGATGACTGCCATGGAAGAAATGGTTGCAAAACTACCGGACGGTATCAGTTATGAATGGACAGGTCTGTCACTAGAAGAGAAAAAATCTGGTGCTCAAGCACCGATGCTTTATGCTATCTCAATCTTAGTGGTATTCTTATGTTTGGCAGCTTTGTATGAAAGTTGGTCAATTCCATTCTCAGTACTACTGGTTATTCCGCTTGGGGTATTAGGTGCGGTGCTATTTACGTGGTTCCGTGGCTTATCCAATGATGTTTACTTACAGGTTGGTCTACTCACAGTAGTCGGGCTATCCGCCAAAAACGCTATCTTAATTATTGAGTTTGCAAGGGATCACCAAGATGAGGGCTACACGTTAAAAGAAGCCGTCATGACAGCAGCGCGGCAACGTTTGCGTCCTATTATCATGACGTCGCTTGCCTTTGGCTTGGGTGTTGTGCCATTATTTATCGCAACAGGTGCCGGTTCTGGTAGCCAAAACGCCATTGGTACCAGTGTTGTTGGTGGGGTTGTTACCGCGACTTTCTTAGGCATCTTCTTTATTCCGATGTTCTATATTTGGGTGCGTAGTATTTTCCCTTATAAATATGACACACCGCCAAATGGACCAAATGGTGGCCTGACTGCTAGCGATTATCCTAATGGCAGTGGTCCTAATGGCAATGGTCCTAATGATGGTTCTAATAGCGGTAATGATGGTAGTGGTTATCACGATGTAAGCGGCTATAATGCAGGCAACCATGATGAGAATATCAGTCGTGGCAGTATTGATGTAGCGCCTGCTTATATAGATACTGGTTCAGGTGCTATTGGCTCAGATACTATTGATTCGAATACCACTGATTCAGGCAATGGTGGCACGACATCATCACGCCTGACCAAAGCGCCTATGGTGACGCCTATCGATGCAGAACCTCAGTCAATATCAGCTACCCCTTATCCGCCTGTAAGCCTTGGAGACAATAAACAATGAGTTATCAATCTCAAGTAATCCTTAACTCTGCTCGCCATCGTGGCGGGCGCTTACTGGGTTTAACAGTGCTTGCTTTAAGCATGGCAGCTTGTAACACCATTCCAAAAGCAGATACGCGCCCTGTACTTGCTGAGCCCAATTTACCGATTCAGCAAACTTATGGTGCTTTTGATAAAGAAACCGTTAGTCGTGTAGAGCAGCAAAGTCTCGCCAATCAGCGCTGGCAGAATTTTTATAGTGACGAGCGCCTAAAAAGCCTTATCGCTTTAGGTTTAGAGAATAATAAAGACTTTGCAAGTGCGCGCTTAGCCATTGAAAAAGCCCGTGCACAGTATCAAATTACGGATATCCGTGACTTACCCAGTATTGATGGTACAGCAGGCTATTCTCGCCAACGTCGGGCAAGTCAAACGGGTGGCAACTATAATGTAAACTTAGGTCTTGCCAATTATGAGCTGGACTTTTGGGGTAAAATTGCCAGCTTAAAAGACCAAGCGTTGCAAAATTTCTTATCAACCACCGCGGCAAAAAATTCAACTCAAATTAGTTTGATTAGTAATATTGCTCAAAGCTATGCCAACTTAAGCTATAGCTTGGCACAGCTTCGATTGGCAGAAGCCACGGTTGAAAGTCGTAACAAATCATTATTTATTGCCACCAAGCGCTTTGAAGCTGGGATTGACCCCAAATTGCCTACACTACAAGCCAGCGCCTCGTTAGAGAATGCTAAACTTGCCGTATTACGCGCGCAAAGCAGTATTTTAAAATCACGAAATGCGCTACAATTCTTGGTTGGTGCGCCTATTCCAAACAATCTAGTGCCAACGCCTGCGGTTAGTAATATCACGACCCATCAAATCTTTAGTGCGGGTTTGCCAAGTGAGCTATTACGCTATCGCCCTGATGTCTTGCAAGCAGAGTACAATCTAAAAGCAGCAGGCGCGAATATCGAAGTGGCGCGCGCCGCTTACTATCCGTCTATTAGCCTTGCCAGTAGCATTGGGCTTGGCAGTAGCAGCTTGAGTGATTTGTTTAAAGGTGGCGCTGTCGGCTGGTCATTTGGTCCTAATGTTAGTGTGCCTATTTTTGATGGCGGACGCTTGAATGCCAATTATGATGTGGCAAAGATTGAACGCCAACAAACGCTAGCCGCTTATGAGAAATCCATTCAAACGGCATTCCGCGAAGTGTCAGATGTGTTAGCCACCCGCGCTACGCTTGGCGAACAGCTCAGCGCTCAGTATCGTCTGCAAGATAACTTTGAGCAAACGTTCCAGATTGCTGATGCGCGCTTTAAAGCGGGCGTGTCTAATTACCTTGACGTACTTGATGCCCAGCGCTCATTGTTCTCAACCCAGCAAGGTATTTTGGACTTAGAGCTACAAAAAATCATTAGCCAAATTGAGCTTTATCAAGCCTTGGGCGGCGGTGCTAATTTAGATGTACCAGCTGTCATTCCTGTGCCGCAATATACCAATGTGGCGCAATTGGGACAAAAACCGAGTGCTAGTGCTGAGTCTAAAGCTGCTTATGCCCTTGATGCTGCCAGCTCAGCACGGGTTGCCAGTGTGCAGGAAGCCATTAGCATTAAGCTATCAAAAGCCCCTGCTACCGCGACCTTTAAACCAAAAGCGGTGGTAGATTTGAATAATGATGGTAAAGCCGATGCTACGGTAGGTGTGGTAACTGAAATAACACCTATTGGGCAAGCACCAGCTGTACAGACTATTAAGCCTTAAGTGACTTTTTTAAAAGTGTTTATTCATTAGCTGTTAAAAAATATCGTACAATTAGCCCTGCCGCCTTGGTGGGGCTTTTTGCTTTTACCTGCCACTTTTCGTTATAGTAGTTACCTTAAAGTAAGACACTTAAATAAGAGCTTTAAACAAATATCTTAAATAAGAACAGTAGAACAAGCACATTATAATAAGCGTATTATTATCATCCTATTAAAGATTACAACGCCAGCATTACCTAGCGAATATAATCTTAAATATTATTACTTATTAACACTTTCTAAACCGCTTATAAGGATCTGCCATGAGCTATACCTTTAATCGTCAATTTCCTGCTACTCGCTTGCGTCGCCTGCGTTATAACGATAATGTTCGCGCTATGATTCGAGAAGTTGAGCTGCACCCTAAGCATTTAATCGCTCCTGTCTTTGTCCTAGAAGGCAGCAATCAGCGTCAAGCGGTCAGCAGTATGCCGGGGGTTGAGCGTCTCTCGATAGACTTACTGATTCAACATGCCAAAGCGCTATTAGCGGAAGGCGTAACCACGATTGATATCTTTCCAGTCATTGATAACGCGTTAAAAACTGCCGATGGTAGCGCGGCTTATGACGAAAACGGCTTAAGTGCGCGTGCGGTTAAAGCGGTTAAAGATGCCGTTCCAGAAATGGTCGTGATGACAGATGTTGCCTTAGACCCTTATACTTCTCACGGTCAAGACGGTCTGCTTGATGACACAGGTTACGTGGTTAATGATGAAACCGTTGAGGTGTTGGTCAAGCAAGCACTCGTTCATGCACGTGCAGGCGCGGATATTATCTCGCCAAGCGATATGATGGACGGACGTATTAAAGCTATGCGTGATGCCTTTGAAGCTGAAGGTTTTGTGAATACGGCAATCATGGCGTACTCTGCTAAATATGCATCTGCCTATTATGGTCCCTTCCGTGATGCAGTTGGTAGTGCCGGCAACTTAAAAGGTGGTCATAAAAAACAGTATCAGATGGACTTTGGTAATCGCGCGGAAGCCTTACATGAAGTAGCAATGGATATTGCTGAGGGCGCGGATATGGTGATGATTAAGCCGGGTCAGCCATATTTAGATTTGATTCGAGAAGTTAAAGATACCTTTGGTGTACCAACATTTGCGTATCAAGTATCTGGTGAGTATGCAATGCACATGGCAGCCATTCAAAACGGCTGGCTAACGGATGCGGTGATTTTAGAATCTTTAATTGGTTTCCGCCGTGCGGGTGCCGATGGTATTTTGACGTATTTTGCGCTAGAAGCTGCTCGTCAATTAAATAATGCTTAAAATTACTCTTCTAATTTAAAATAATTCTTTATTAAAACATTCCTATATCACGCTAACTGAAGGCAGTTTGTTAGCGTGATTTCCTAACTCTATATTTTTATTTCTAGTCTCGTATAACGAGCGCTACTCCGCCACCATCTCCTGCCCAAAAACTCTCGTTTTGCTTTATAATAGCTCTCCTAATTTTCAGCTCTGCTAGACGCTATCTCCTACATTTTATTGCCTTTATTAGGGCGCGTGCCGTTGGCGTTTATTAGCGTCACCCCTCTTTTTTGCTTTTGCCTGACAGGTCACCTTATGAGTCAACTAAACCCCAAACAACAAGAAGCCATGCTCTATGTTTCAGGTCCGCTACTGGTGTTAGCGGGTGCGGGCTCCGGCAAGACGTCGGTGATTACCCGTAAGATTGCTTATCTTATTGAAGAATGCAACATGCCAGCCGAGCGTATTACGGCGGTGACGTTTACCAATAAAGCCGCGCGTGAAATGAAAGCGCGGGTTAGCAAATTATTGCCCAGTGATAAAACACGCGGCTTAACGGTATCGACGTTTCACCAATTCGGCTTACAGTTTTTGCGCTATGAGCTGATGCATACACCATTGAAAGGCAATTTTTCCATCATGGACAGCGATGACAGCAAGCGGTTGCTGATGGAGCTGATGATGCGTGACAATTTATCTGGCGCTGAAAGTCGCGAGCTGGTTGGCAAAGCCATCAAGATGATTTCTGACTGGAAAAATGATCTGATTGATCCTGCTCAAGCGATGGATACTTTGAACGATCCCGAAGATATGATTTTTGCGACACTTTATGCGTTATATGAGCGTAATTTGCGCGCGTATAATGCGGTTGATTTTGACGATTTGATTGTATTACCGACCAAGATTTTACGCGAAAATAGAGAGCTGCGTGATAAATGGCAAAACCGTATTCGCTACCTTTTGGTCGATGAATATCAAGACACCAATACCGCGCAGTATGAAATGATTAAATATCTGGTCGGTCCGCAAGGGCGCTTTACCGTGGTGGGTGATGATGACCAATCTATCTATGCATGGCGCGGCGCGAAGCCTGAAAATATGGGGCTGTTAAAAGAAGATTTTCCTAAACTTAAAATCGTCATGCTGGAGCAAAATTATCGCTCAACCAGCAGAATCTTGACCTCAGCAAATGCGGTTATTACCAATAATGAGCATTTATTTGAGAAAAAACTCTGGTCGGATAAAGGTCAAGGCGAGAAAATCCGCATTATTAATTGCCGTAATGACGATGATGAAGCGGAGCGCGTGGCAAAAGAAATTGTTACTCATAAACTGCGTTTCGGCAATGAATGGGAAGATTATGCGGTGCTGTACCGCAGTAACTTTCAAGCGCGGATGCTGGAAGCTCAATTACGCCAATTGCAAGTGCCTTATAAGTTATCCGGTGGTCAGTCGTTTTTTGCCCGTAGTGAAATCAAAGACATCATGGGCTACTTGCGCCTGATTTTAAATCCGGAAGATGACAGCGCCTTTTTACGCATTATCAATACACCCAAACGCGGTATGGGTCCGGCAACTTTAGAAAAGCTAGGCTTGTTTGCGCAAGAACATAGCATCTCGCTGCTTGCCTCTTGTACCCATGTCGGTCTTGCCCATGTTTTACCGTCAAAAGCTTATAGCACTATTAAAGCATTTGGTGATTTCATTGAACATTATACGCGCGAGCTAGATCAGCATCCTGACCCTGTGCCGATTGTTCGCCAGATGATTGACGAGACTGGCTATATTGATTTTGTCCGCGATGATGCTAAAACACCGCAGCAGGAAAAAAATCGCATTGATAATATCGATATGCTATATACCAGTATTCAGTCGCTTATCAACCGTGCTGAAGAAGATGAAGACCGAACTATTGATACCATCATTCGTAAATTAGTCTTACTTGATATGCTTGAGCAGCAGCAAGAGGAAGAAAATACCAATAAAGTCAATTTAATGACCTTGCATGCAGCAAAAGGTTTAGAATTTAATTACGTCTACATCATGGGGCTTGAGGAAGAAATGCTGCCCCATCGCAACTCGATTCTCAGTGAAACGGTCGAGGAAGAACGTCGCCTAATGTATGTAGGTATTACCCGCGCGCGCCGTGAGCTGACATTAACATTAGCTACCCAGCGTCGTGCCGGTGGTCAGATGCGCGTCACCTCCGAATCACGATTTTTAGAGGAATTACCCGAAGATCATATTGACTGGCCGGCTAAAGCTAAAAAGAAAAAAGCCACCAAAGACCCTCAAGCGGTGGCAGATGAGTATTTAAGCAATATCCGCGCGTTATTGGGTAAGCGTTAACGCACCAACGCTTAAGGATTGCTGTGAGCAACGCGTAGCAGTTATCCTTTGCCTTTCTATCATTTTATTTAACAATTTGGAATGCCTATGCCCGTCTCAACGCCTAACTCTGAACGCTCGTTTAAGCTTGGAGACTATAACCCACAAGAATATACAGCTGAGTATAAGCTTCTATATTTGCAGGGTTTGGTGGCAGATGGGTCATACAATGCCATTACTGAATTTTTAGCCAAGCAATCTGAATATGAGATTGCCAATTTGCTTGAGTCATTCCCAACCCAAGACAGGTTATTGATTTGGGCTCGAGTTGCCGAAACTATTAAAGGTCGCGTACTGGCTGAACTTGAGGTCGATACGCGCCAGCCATTAATGGAGAATATTTCTTCAACGGAGATATCGGTACTGACCCAAGACCTTGATGCGCAAGACATCTCGGAGATTTTAGATACCGTTACTGAAACGGTGCGTACCTCAGTGATGGCAACGCTTGATGAAGACATTCGGCTACAGGTTAATAAGCTTGATACCTATATGGACTGGGAAGTAGGCAGTTATATGGACCCTGATATTATCCAAGTCCATGACGATATCACTCTAGGACAGGTACAAACATGGCTACGCGGTAATATTGACTTGCTTGATGACCAAAGCCAAGAGCTGCTGGTGGTGGATAAGAGTCAACAATTGATTGGTTTATTAAGCTTGGTAGATTTAATTAAACATGAGCAAAACGCACTGGTATCGAGCTATATTGACAATGCAATTACGATTAATGATCGACTCGATATTCAAGATGCTGCCGCGATTTTTCGCTCAGAAGACATCCGTTTTGCCCCTGTTATTAACAGTCACGGCGAGCTGGTGGGTCAATTAAATGGCGAAGATATCATGGAGATTATCCAAGATGACGTCGATAGCACGATGAGAAATCTAGCGGGTGTTAGCCAAGATGACGAGCTTTTTGCCCCTATTCTAACCAGTGCAAAGAGCCGTAGTATTTGGCTTGGCATTAATTTGTGTACCGCGCTGCTTGCCGCTATCGTCATTGGTCAGTTTGAGGCGGTGCTCGCCAAAGTGGTGGCGCTGGCAATATTAATGCCAGTGGTTGCCAGTATGGGCGGTATCGCAGGCTCACAAACATTAACCGTAGTTATTCGCGGTATGGCAATGGGGCAAATCGGTGGCTCTAATCGCTTATGGCTATTTAATAAAGAGCTGTGGGTTGGTGCTATTAACGGGATTATTTGGGCGATTATTATGGCAATTATTGCACAAATGTGGTTTCATGATAGTAAGATTAGTGCGGTTATTGGCTGCGCCATTGCGATTAATATGACCGCAGCCAATGTGTCCGGTATCAGTATACCACTGATGCTAAAACGCATGAATATCGATCCAGCGCTATCTGCTTCTGTGATTTTAACTACAGTGACTGATATTGTTGGCTTTATGTCATTTCTAGGCTTAGCAAGCGTGTTATTACTTTAAACTTGCCGCTTTAAAAATGACTCTCCTAATTTTAGTTTTAAAACATTGTAAAGTTAAAGTTTAATAAAGCTTTTAGATTGAACCTTATTAACATTGCAGTAAAAAATGACCGCTATTAAATGTTGTGGTCATGATGAATTATTTAAATTTATAAATGGTTGATGACTATATCAGCCTCGTTATCAAGTGAGTGTGTTATGCAAGCGGTACAAGTAAAAGTATTAAACCCTAAAATTACTCAAGATGCAGCGTTTTCACTGCCTACCCGTGCTACGGATGGTTCGGCTGGTATCGATTTGCGTGCTTGTATTGATGAGCCGGTAATCATTAAAGCTGGTACCACTCATTTAATCGGTACGGGCTTAGCCGTCTATATTTCTGACCCTAATTATGCCGGTATGATTTTGCCACGCTCGGGTCTTGGTCATAAACACGGCATTGTATTGGGTAATTTGGTTGGTTTGATTGATGCTGATTATCAAGGTGAGCTGATGGTCAGTATTTGGAACCGCAGTGACGATGATTTTATACTCAATCCTGCCGAGCGTATGGCACAGTATATAGTGGTACCAGTGGCGCGCCCTGAATTTGAAGTCGTCAGCGAGTTTAGTGACGAAAGTGCACGCGGTGCAGGCGGATTTGGGCATTCAGGTCGTCAGTAATATAGCTGAAGTGCTGGATGCGCGACTGTTGCTTAATAGCTGTGATAACGGACTCATAGATGATACTAATAACAGCAAGGACGCTGCTATGATGACCAATTTTACTGATCAGCATGACTTATTTCGTGCTTACGATATTCGCGGTGCGCGCCAGCTTTTTACCCAAGATTTTATTCATGCTTTGGGCAATGCTTTTGCGCGGCTATATCTTGGCGCGCCCTCCAAAAAACTATGCCTGATTGACCGAACTGCTCAAAATCAGGTTGTTCAAACCCAAAATATCAATAACCGATCAAACCATCATTTAATTCAGCCCAATACAGTTGTGATTGGTTATGATGCACGTTGTAATAGTGACACAATAGCTCATACCTTAGCCGATATTTTGCATCGTCAAGGGCTCACGGTGATTTATTTAGGATTGGTGACGACCCCAATGATGGCGTTTTGGGCAGAGCGCTATGATGGTCATGGCATTATGGTTACTGCTAGCCATTCAAAAAAAGACATCTTAGGGGTTAAATGGTTGGTAGGTACAGCTTCGCCTAGCTATGAAGATATTGAAACGCTGTATCAAAATTTAACCTTAGATTCTACTACGAAACCAAATAACATCCCTAGTAATAGCTTTATTCACTTACCAGCTGAGACCGTTGCTCATACCTATATTGCAGCCATCAGCCATGTAATGACGCATATTCATCAGCCTAATGTTGGTGAAGATTCTAATAAAGCTCATGAACAATGTTTAGATAAGTTAGCTATTACCGTTGTGATTGATTGTATGCATGGCGCAACTAGTAACATCGCGCAGCCATTATTTGAGCGTTTTTGCCAAAGGGTAATTTTGCTTAATGATACTCCTGATGGTAATTTTCCGAGCGGCAATCCTGACCCTACTGAGCCCAATCGCTTAGCAGAACTACAGCAAACCGTTATGGTACATGAAGCAGATATGGGATTGGCATTTGATGGTGATGGCGACCGACTGATGATTGTTGATAATCGCGGTAAAGTGGTCGCACCCGATCATCTGCTGTATCTATTAGCGCAAGTAGCTATGACAGAACGGGCGGTGACTGATACTGATACGGAAACCCTTACCAAAAGCGGCACGGAAACGGTAGCGCCACAGGTTTTATTTGATGTTAAGTGCTCTCATCATTTACCGCATCTGTTAACTAGGCTTGGCGCTGTGCCAGTCATGACCAGAACCGGAAGCAGTTTGCTCCGTCAACAACTTGCCGGCGAGCGTCAGGCGATATTTGCAGGTGAGCTATCAGGGCATTTTATCTTTAATGATGGTTATTTTATGGCGTATGATGATGCCATGTATAGTGGTCTGCGGCTGTTACATTGGCTCACTTATACTGCAACCGTTAGTCAAATAGAGATGCCGTTATTAGATTATATTGCAAACAATAATGAAGCTGATAAAAAAAATGATAATGCAGCACAGTCTAAAGTAATAAATATAAAAAATGGGCATTCTCAGCCAATGACAACAGGCGTTTGGGGAGAGCCAAAGCCTTTAATAGCGCCATTTCAGCTGACTGATATTACCCAGCATTTGCCATTAATGGTCAGTACTGCCGACCATTATCTACCATTACCCACTCAATCAGGACACCGCTGTTATATTATTGAGCACTTGATAAGTTTCTGTCATCATTTGCAGGAATTGGTACAAACGAACAGCCATGTAACAGCACCAATGTCTACTACAACGCCCAATAAAACAGTCAGTGCAACGTTGTCATTAACATCGCCATTAACGTCGTGTCGCTGTGCACATAGCGCAGTGCAGCCAACGCTAGCACAGGCACATGAGTTACTACCATTAGGCACGCGCTTGTCTTGTATCGATGGCTTGCGACTTGATTTTGAGCATGGTTTTGGTATATTGCGCAACTCCAATACCAGCCATAGTCTGACGGTACGCTTTGCCGGTAATAGCAGTGCTGATTTACAGGACGTACAGGCAAGATTTGTGGCATTATGTAGACCTTTCCATAACTCGTTAGCAGAACAAATCGCCACCATTTGTCCTGAGTAATCGTTATTATTCGAATCATTTTATAAATAATCTGTAATATTCATAAACTAAATCGCGCTAATATATTAATACATAACTGTTTTTAAATCTTTGAACTACTTTAGGAGCTTACCATGTCGCTTAATTTGGATGATGCCAAAATCACCGCTGAAGTCTTAACCACGGCACTGCCTTATATCCAGCGCTTTTCAGGTAAGCTGATTGTGGTCAAATATGGCGGCAATGCCATGACTGACCCTGAGCTTGAAAGCTCCTTTGCCCGCGATATCGTCTTGCTAAAAACGGTAGGTTTGCATCCTGTTGTGGTACATGGCGGCGGTCCACAAGTCGATGGTTTATTAAAAGAGTTGGGTCGCGAGTCTCAGCGTATCGATGGCATGCGCGTGACGGACAAAAGCACCATGGACGTGGTCGAGATGGTGCTTGGCGGCAGCGTGAATAAATCTATTGTTAGCCTGATTAATAAACATGGTGGGCGCGCCATCGGTCTTACTGGGAAAGACGCCAACCTTATCCTTGCCAAAAAATTACTAATGGAACGCATCGGTGACGATGGGATTGCGGTTCCTGTTGATTTAGGTTTTGTTGGTGATGTGGTAAGTGTCAATAAAGATGTGATTAACATGCTAATTGCCGCTGATTTTATTCCAGTAATTGCACCCCTTGGCGTGGATAGCGAAGGTAATACTTATAATATTAATGCTGATTTGGTAGCCGGTAAAGTTGCCGAATTCTTACAAGCAGAAAAATTAATGCTATTAACCAATATAAAAGGCGTTTTAGGTCGAGATGGCAACGTCGTCACCGGTTTGACGCCTAAAACAGTAGATGGCTTAATTGCTGATGGCACCATTTCAGGCGGCATGATTCCAAAGATTCAGTGTGCACTGGATGCCGTTCGTAGTGGCGTGAAAAGTGCGGTGATTGTTGATGGTCGCGTACCCCATGCTACCCTGCTAGAGATTTTCACCAATGAAGGCGTTGGTACACTAATCAGCCGTGATTTAGATGCTGCCCTGAGCTAAATAAACAGTTAAGCAACTAAGCAACAAAATAGCTGGTTTGCACGCTTTCAATGGGAAATCGTTATGCCCCTTTGGCTTTGGGTATTACTATTTATTGGCGAAAGCTTGCATTGCTGGTAGATTATTGGCTTTGGCGGGGCACGTTAGATTGAGGGTTGGAAATCATTTTTTCTGATTGAATGGTTTGCTCTTGATTGGAATGCTGAACAAATCCGCCTTTATGTGTTAATAATTTGGCTTGCCAGCGTGGTTTGGTTTGTTGCCGGTATGATAAAGCCCGAACTTAGACTGTGTTAAGTTCGGGCTTTATAAATCAAAACATATAGCTATTAATAAGCGCAAAATTCAACCTTACTATGGCTACTGTTACCATATACTTTGATATGGTGGTTGCCCTTACGTTTCGTTATAAAGTAGGTCACATCATCAGCACGCTCACCATCTAAACGTCCGCTAGGTCCAGAAACATAAGCGAGATTGATGCGATCATCACCGATATTACGAATAACCAAATTCTGATCGGCTGATAACCACAGGCGAAACACCTTACCATTCTTAATATTGCCGCTGAAATTACCACAATAGCTGTCTTTTACAAAAGTAATCTTAGTCGAAGTATCGGCAGCGTGCGCATTAATACTTATTAACGGCATCATTGCTAAGGTAGCTATTAATAATAAACGTTTCATCATATTCTCCTTGCCATTATTGCACATTAGACACAATACTATACTATAAACGGTCTTCTCATTATTCATCATCAATCATGTTAAGTATATGAAAGTATGGTAATTATCTAGAGTAAAAGGCAATGAGTTATTGGCATTATTAAGAATAATACCGTCAACGATAAGATGTTTTTATATCCCCATTATCAAAAGCAGTTTTCAAACTCAGTTTTATCAAAACCACATAATAATACTGCTTTATTATTATAACTGCCCTCTACTATCGGGCGTTTAATCATACTGGTATTTACTACGAGTAAATCAATCGCGCTATCGATATTGGCATCAGCTGCTTGCTTTTGCTCCTCTGTCAGCTTGCGCCAAGTGGTGCCGCGTTTATTCAATACTTTATCGATACCCAGCGCATCTACCCAACGCTGAATACTGGCTTTATCAATACCTTGTTTTTTATAATCATGAAATTCGTAACTGACATTCAATGTATCCAGCAAGGTCATGGCTTTTTTCATAGTATCGCAAGATTTGATGCCGTAAATAGTAATGGTCATTTTTGCTCCAATGAGTACATGATTAACGTGCTTAGCATTTGCCTATCACGTATCGATTATTTATACCCAGTCTAGCATTTTAGCCATCAAAAATACCGTAACCACTACAGACGATTGACTTATCATATCGTCGCAATTTTTGCCAAATTACGCTATGCTATGGCATTGTAAAAATTCACCCCTTTTTATCTGTGCTAACCAATTTGAGCCGACAATGAGCAACTTGCAAACTGACCACACCAATAATCAAATCAATATCCAAACCGAAACCAATATGAATAGCTATCAGCCGCAACTGATTGAAGCGCAGCAGCAGCAAAAATGGGCGACTGATAAGCGCTACGAAGTCAGTAATGAGCCAAGTGATAAGCCAAGCCGCTATATGCTGTCTATGTTTCCGTACCCAAGCGGCAAGCTGCATATGGGGCACGTGCGCAACTATACTATATCTGACGTGCTCAGCCGCTATTATCGTTTAAAAGGCTTTGAAGTCATGCAGCCAATGGGCTGGGATGCATTTGGCTTGCCAGCAGAAAATGCAGCAATTGCCAATCAAACACCGCCTGCCAAGTGGACATTTGATAATATTGATAACATGCGCGCGCAGCTTAAACTGCTGGGTTTATCTGTCGATTGGTCACGTGAATTTGCTACCTGTAGCCCTGAATATTATAAGTGGGAACAGTGGTTATTCTTGCAGTTGTACAAAAAAGGCATGGTGTATAAAAAGCTGTCTACTGTGAATTGGGATCCTGTTGACAATACCGTACTCGCAAATGAGCAAGTTATTGATGGTAAAGGCTGGCGTAGTGGCGCAGCAGTTGAAAAGCGCGATATCCCCATGTATTACTTTAAAATCACCGATTATGCCGATGAGCTACTCGATGATTTGGATCAACTAGAAGGTCATTGGCCATCTGAAGTGCTCACCATGCAGCGCAATTGGATTGGGCGCAGTTCTGGTATGGAAGTCCATTTTCCGTATACCTTAGAAGGTCAAGACAACACTTTAGATGTGTTTACTACCCGTCCGGATACTTTGATGGGCGTTACTTATGTGGCAGTTGCCGCTGAGCATCCATTGGCGCAATACGCTTCTGAACACAATGAAAAAATTGCGGAATTCTGCGCTTTATGTAAAAAAGGCTCGGTGGCTGAAGCAGATTTGGCAAAAGCCGACAAAATTGGTATGGATACGGGTCTTACCGTCACCCACCCATTAACCGGCAAACAAGTGCCAGTTTGGGTCGCTAACTATGTGTTAATGAGCTACGGTTCGGGTGCAGTCATGGCAGTTCCCGCTCATGATGAGCGCGATTATGAATTTGCTACCAAATACAAGTTGCCAATCAAACAAGTTATCAATATCCCTGAAGGCTACTTTGATGAGCTAGATGCGGATGATAGCGCTGACAGCACTAATCGTGCCTATACCGAGCGTAATACCTTGGTCAATTCAGGCGAATTTGACGGCATGGATTTTGATCAAGCGTTTGAGGCGATGCTAGACAAGCTTGCTCCATCAGAGCTTGCCAATAAAAAGATTCAATATCGTCTACGTGATTGGGGCGTATCGCGCCAGCGTTATTGGGGTTGCCCTATTCCTATGGTGAACTGTGAGCATTGCGGCACCGTTCCAGTAGAAGAGCAGGATTTGCCGGTTATTTTGCCCACTGACGTCGTTCCTGATGGTCGCGGCAATCCGCTTAAAAATATCCCAGAATTTGTCAATACTACATGTCCGAAATGTGGCAACCCTGCTGAGCGTGAAACCGATACCTTTGATACCTTTGTTGAGTCAAGCTGGTACTATGCACGTTTTGCCAGTCCGCATGATGATACCAATATGGTGAATAAACCTGCGGCAAATAAATGGTTGCCAGTTGACCAATATATCGGCGGCGTGGAACATGCGGTAATGCATCTGCTTTATGCCCGCTTCTTCCACAAGCTGATGCGTGATGAAAATCTTGTTTCTGGCGATGAGCCGTTTGCCAATTTGATGACTCAAGGTATGGTACTTGCCGGTACTTTTTACCGAGTGAACAGCGATGGCAGCACTACTTACTACTTCACGCAAGATGTTGAGATTGATTTTAATGAGCGTGGTCAGCCGATTAAAGCGATATTAAAAGCCGACGGTCTGCCAGTCACGATTGGCAAAATCGAAAAGATGTCTAAGTCAAAAAATAACGGTATCGACCCTCAAACTACTATTGATCAATATGGTGCCGATACTGTGCGCCTGTATACCTTATTTACTGCTCCTGCTGACCAAACGCTTGAATGGTCAGACGATGCGCTAAAGGGTCCTTATAACTTTGTGAAAAAAGTATGGCGTATTGCTACTGCGCATCTGCAAGCAGTGAGCGACGCTGACTTGAATCTTGAGACGCTTAACAATACCCCTTTAAACACTGAAGGCTTAACCAAATCTGCCAAATCCTTGCGCCGTAAAACCCATGAAACCATTGCCAAGTTTGATAATGATCTTGGTGAGCGATTGGCATTAAATACGCCGGTGTCAAGTTTGATGGAATTGTCTAATGAGCTTGGCAGCTTTAATGCCAGCAGCACACAAGACTTACAAGTTCAACATGAAGCATTGATTGATTTATTAATTATGCTGTCCGTATATGCTCCGCACGTAGGTGAGCATTTGCTTGAACAGCTGGGGCTTGATACGCAAACACTAGCCTATCCGGCAGTCGATACCAGCGCCTTAGTACAAGATATGGTCACTATGGTGGTTCAGGTCAATGGTAAAGTACGCGGCAAGATGGATGTTGCCCCTAATAGTGATCCTGAGCAATTAAAGGTACAAGCACGGGCGATTGAAAGTGTGGCGAAGCATATTACTGGCGAGATCAAAAAAGAAATCGTCGTGCCGAATAAATTGGTTAATATCGTAGTAGCCAGTTAAACGCATTTAGCATTTTTATTTAAGATAAGGATAGCGGTTATGTCGTACCTGCATCAATCAGCGTGCTCATCAATGCAAAAGCGTAAGCACTCTAAAAGAACGCGTGCCAATGCCGTTGCTCGTCTATTATTAGCGACCTTGCCACTGCTGACGGTAGTAGGTACGACCAGCTTATTATCAGGCTGCGGCTTTCAGCTGCGCGGTTATGATGCGCCGCTACGTTTTGAGATGGCAAAAACGGCACTTATCATTGATGACAGCCGCACCTCATTTCCTTTAAAACTGCCGCTCACCCACCGCCTAAAATCTCTAGGTGTGGACGTGGTTGAGAGTGACTCTGTTAACAATTCGACTGCTAACAGCGAGCAAATAGCCATTATTAAAGTGGATAATGTACGCTTTAAACGTTATGAGCTGGTTGGCGTTTTAACTGAAATCCGCTTGGTAATATCTGCAAATGTCACTTATAAAACCATGCAAGATGGCAAGCCTGTGACCTTGAGCAATCCCATTCAAGTTGAGCGCAGTTATCAGTATAATGAGGCATCAGTCAGTACTGATGATCAACAAGGCACGCAAATACGGGACTGGTTATACGAGAGTCTAGCACGGCGAATTGCCGATCAGTACGTGGCGATTAACTTACCTAAAAAGACAGCAGCGACTAATAACAGTACAGCACCACTGCTAAAAAACTCAGTCATAAGCAAAGATGAAGCTACGGTTATCGTGCCCTATCCTTAATAATATTTAAGATAGCCTTAGTAAGCTCTGATTTCACAAGCTTACTAAGGCTTTTAACATTTCATTGAACTTTTTTGAACATTGCTTTGAGCGTTATTTTTACTATTATCATTGTTATGCTATTTTTTGATGCTAATTTTTATATTAGCCTTCTTTTATTACTTTTCTTAACAGCCCTCCTTTATGCAACAAACCTTTATACAAGCCTACCCTAAACTACTGCAGCCCTCGGTCGCAGTGGCTGGACTGTGGCTCGCCCATGGTGATGAGCCTTTATTACATCAGTGGCTTATTGATGCGCTGCGACCGCATTGGCGCGAGCAAAACTACGCGATTAAGCGTATCGAGCTAATCTCTATCAAAAGCTGGCAAGATGTGCTTGCGGAGCTTGGTAGCTTATCGCTATTTGATGATGCCAGTGCATTGATTGTTACCGGAAATCATAAACCCGATAAAGCGGTCATTACCGAGTTAGAACGCTTTGCGGTTGAGGCACAAGCCGGTACTCACAGTCATAGCGTATTGTGGCTAACCTCAAAGCTGGATCGCCGTGCCCAAACGGGTAAATGGTTTACCCCTTTTGCTCAATATGGTCAGGTAATTGATTGCAACTTGTATGATGAACGCGGGCGTCAGCAGTTGTTACAAGTACAAGCACAGCAGTTTGGTTTAACCTTATCACAAGACGCATGGCAGCTTTTGATGTCACATACGGAGCATCATCTGCTTAGTGCTTATCAAACCTTGTGGCGACTGTCTTATTTATTTGCGCCCGAGCTTATAGCCGCCAATTCAGAAGCAACTAATTCAGAAATGGTATCAACATCCACAAACCCTTCACCTATGGCTACAAGTACGAAAAGCATTGCGCTTGATATTAATGATTTGCAAGCGGCATTGGTTAGCGATGCCCAGTTTAGTGTGTTTGATTTGTCCAATGCCATGCTGGCTGGTCATAGTACACAGGTAGCAAAAATAGTTTTGCAATTACAAGCCAGTGATGAGCCTACAACTTTAGTACTGTGGGCGATTAGTAAAGACATGCGACATATTTTGGCGCTGCATGATGGTCAAGATCCACAAACACTCGGTATATGGCGCAGTAAGCAAGGCTTATATCAGCAAGCCTGTCGCCGTTTGTCTTCTACTCAGACTGCCGACTGGACGGAAATCATTTATCGCTGTGATCAGGCAATCAAAGGTATCATCCGTCAACCAGCTTGGGAGTTGTTATTACAAGCGGCGCTTGCAGTGTCGGGAAAACGATTATTTAATTTATAACTTATTTACTCTCTAGCTTGTCCTATTGTGCTTCTATCCTGTCCTGCTTTGCCAATTTAATGGATTATTTCAGCTTGATTTTTCAGATATCCTTTATGTTTCAGATATCCTAATGTCTAATTTCCGCTTCTCTTAACCTTTCGCAAACTAACCCTCATTCCCTTTTTGCCCTCAAGGCTTTACTATAGCCATACTGGTTTGCATTGGAATGAGATAGTAGTTATGCGTAAGATTAACAAAAAAAAGTCGATTAAATGGGGTATTATTGCCCTCGTCATCATTGCTTTAGGGCTTTTAGCCTATAAAACCTTAAAACCCAAAGAAGCCACACCCAACTATCTGACAGCGACTGCTGAGATTGGCGATATCGAAAATAACGTCATGGCATCGGGTAAAGTTAAAGCGCTGAATACCGTCGACGTCGGTGCACAGGTATCTGGTGAAGTGACGCGGCTATTCGTTGAAGTCGGTGATGAGGTGCAAAAAGGCGATTTAATTGCACAAATTGATCAAGTGACGCAAAAGAACAGTTTAAGTAATGAGCAAGCAAGCCTTGAACAAAGCGAAGCCGCACTACAAAGTGCGCAAGCAGAATCGTTAAGCAAACAAGCCAGTCTGAAAAGTGCCTATGCCGATCTTGCCAGCCGTCAAGCTGAGCTCAAACAAACACAAGCAGATTTCTCGCGCCTACAAGGCTTACTGGCTATCGATGCGATATCGCAGCAGGATTATGATACGCAAGCGACAAAGGTTGCTACCGCTCAGGCATCGGTCGCTAATGCCCGCGCTGCCATCGAGACAGCAAAAGCCGCAATAGCGACCACCGAGGCGAATATCAATAGCCAACAGGCTGCATTACGTAAATCTCAAACCAACGTCAGCACCGCGCAGGAAGATTTAAGCTATACCACCATTCGTGCACCGATATCAGGGACGGTGGTATCTGTGACCACTGAGCAAGGGTCGACCGTCAATGCCAATCAAACCGCACCAACCATCGTCACCTTAGCCGATTTATCCACCGTGCGTATCAATGCGCAAATCTCTGAAGCCGACGTCATTAATGTCAAAGCAGGCTTGCCAGTCTATTTTAATATCATTGGCAATCCCGACCAAAAATATGATGCGACGTTGACTGCTATCGAGCCTGCTCCAGAGCAAATTAGTAGTACCAGCTCAACGGACGCTGCTATCTATTATGTCGGCTACGTAGAAGTACCGAACCCTGACCGCTTGTTCCGAATTGATATGACCGCCCAGATTTATATCATCATCGACCAAGCCAAAGATGCGCTACTTGTGCCATCAGCGGCAGTAAAAGAAAGACCTGCCAAAAATAAGGCAGATGGACAAGCCAAAACCAATAATATTGTACGGGTACTAAGTGATGACGGTACCGTAGAGCCTCGTACAGTAGAAGTAGGAATTGATAATCGAGTAAATGCGCAGATTTTAAGTGGCTTGAAAGAAGGTGAGCAGGTTATCATCGGCGAAGGTAGTGCCAACACTTCAGGTAACGGTGGTGGTCGTACTCGTATACCTGGTGCTACTCCAAGGAGGTAACTAATTATTTGACTATGTTAACGATAAAAGGGCTTAAAAATATTAGCCCTTTCATCACGACACTCACTATCTTTGATTAAAGACATTGCTATGACTATATCTCAATCTGCTAAACAGCCGACCGACAGCACTAGCGCTTCGATAGAAACTAACTCACCGAATAACACTACATCTACCGCTGACAAGCCCATTATGGAGCTGTCGGGTATTATTCGAGAGTTTGCTGCCGGCGAGCAAACTATTCGCGTATTGCATGATATCAATCTGACGATCCACCAAGGTGAAATGGTCGCGATTATCGGGCAATCTGGCTCTGGTAAGTCCACCTTGATGAATATCTTGGGTTGCTTAGATCAGGCGACAGCAGGTGAATATAAGATTTATGGTCAATCAGCAAACAAACTAGAGGCAGATGAACTGGCTGAGTTACGCCGAGAACATTTTGGCTTTATCTTTCAGCGCTACCACCTGCTTGGTGACATTAGCGCCAAAGACAACGTCGCCGTCCCTGCCGTATATGCGGGCATGAATACCGAGGCACGAATTAACCGTGCCGAAAAACTCTTGACCGATCTAGGCCTTGGTGAAAAGGTAAACAATCGACCCAGTCAGCTCTCAGGCGGCCAACAACAGCGTGTTTCTGTTGCTCGCGCTCTGATGAATGGTGGCGATGTCATCTTAGCTGATGAGCCAACTGGAGCACTAGATAGCAAATCTGGCGAAGATGTGATGGCGATCTTACATGATCTAAATGCTAAAGGTCATACCATTATCATGGTCACTCATGATCCCAAACTTGCCGCACAAGCCGAACGGGTTATTGAGTTAAAAGATGGCTATGTCATTGCAGATTATAAAACCGAGCATTATAAACCGACAAATCAACAACCAGCATCTATCCTCGGTGGACATCGTAAAAGCGCCTTCGGAAGTTTTGTGGATCGTTTGCTCGAAGCTTTTAAGATGTCATTACTTGCCATGCGTGCACACAAGATGCGCACCTTGCTGACTATGTTAGGCATTATCATCGGTATCGCTGCGGTTGTGTCTATCGTCGGTCTTGGTCAAGGCTCTCAGCAGCAAATTCTCGCAAATATTAGCTCGCTAGGAACCAATACTATAACAGTGAATGACGGCTACCCTAGAGGCGACCCGCGACGTAAATATAATGACGATAACCTCACACCAGAAGATGCAGAAGCGGTCAGCAGTCAACCGTATGTTATCAATGTGAGCCCTCAAGTCAATACCAGCTCTAGTGTACGCTATGGCAGCGTGCAGGAAGACTCGACCATCAATGGTGTTGGTGAGTATTATCTAGAGGTCACTGGTGAGACGCTGGCATTAGGTCAAGGTTTCGATTCGCAAAGTATCGACCTTCGCAGTCAAGATATTATTATCGATGACAATGCCAAGAGTGCTTTTTTTGCAGATATAGATAACCCTATCGGAGAAGTCATACTCATCGGTAGTGTGCCTGGACGCGTGGTTGGCGTCCTTGAAGCCAGCGACAGTGGCTTTGGACCAAGTAGCACGACACCCGCCATATATATGCCTTATACCACTGTGATGTCACGTATAACTGGTAGTGCAAATATTGATAGTTTTATAGCACTGTTAGATGATAGTGTCTCATCTAGTGTAGCTGAGTCAGCTATTTCCGACATAATAGAAGGTCGCCATGGTAAAGATGATTTTAATATTATTAACTCAGATTCTATTCGTCAGACCATTGAATCAACTACAGGTACTATGACACTGCTCATCTCATCGGTTGCTGTTATCTCATTGATTGTTGGTGGTATTGGGGTGATGAATATTATGCTAGTATCGGTCACGGAACGCACTAATGAAATTGGTGTACGTATGGCTGTTGGAGCTCGTCAAAACGATATCATGCAGCAGTTTTTGATAGAAGCCGTACTCGTCTGTATTTTGGGCGGCTTATTAGGTATTGGAGTAGCCTTTGCTATCGGTGAAATCATTAATAATTTTGCTGGTGATAGCTTTAAAGTGATTTACTCCCCAACTTCTATCATCGCCGCTTTTGTCTGCTCAACACTGATTGGCGTGGTATTTGGATTCTTGCCAGCACGTAATGCTGCCAAACTTGATCCGGTCGAAGCTTTATCTAGAGATTAACTTACTGTTATCCATTTTTATAAAGAATTAAACCCATTTATAAAGCAGGCACTCTAGATAAATAATATAAAAAGAGTTCTTTTTTCTTAAAATCTACTTTTTTTCTTAAAAAAAAGGCTTTTTTATAATTATAGGGTTGCAATTGCCATAATTATATATATAATGTGCTCTCACGTTTAGAGATACAAATAACTAAACGCGAAGGAAGTCCAGCATTAAGGATTTCAACTTGTAGAGTTAAAAAGCAATGCTTTTTATTATCTCTTCAGGGCCGATAGCTCAGTTGGTAGAGCAGTTGACTTTTAATCAATTGGTCCCGCGTTCGAGTCGCGGTCGGCCCACCATATTTAGTATTACTATTATCATGCATGCTACCCTATTAGGTAGTAGCGTAATAAGTTATAAGACATGATTTCTGATGTCTAGTTTCAATAAGTTTCCCTTTAAGGAAATTTATCTTGCAGAGTTAAAAAGCAATGCTTTTTATTATCTCTTCAGGGCCGATAGCTCAGTTGGTAGAGCAGTTGACTTTTAATCAA